>JAGXAV010000243.1 GCA_018971455.1 Rhodospirillales bacterium | reverse complement strand
ACCGCCGCCGGCGGTGGACGTTGGAGCAGAAGCAGGCGATCGTCGAGGAGAGCCTGTCGGGGCATGCGACACCAACCGTGGTCGCACGCAAGCACGGGATCGGCACTGGCCAGCTCTATACCTGGCGGCACCAGTTGTTGGGTTCGCCTCGCAGCCGAGGCGTCCGTTTCGCGCGTGTTGAACTGACCGCCGCACCGGCCCAACCGGGCGGGCTGATCGAGATCGCGCTGCCGGACCAGACCGTGGTGCGGATCAACGGCGCGGTGGATGCGGGAACGTTGCGCCACGTCCTCGCCGCACTGCGCCCATCATGATCGCTCCGCCGCCCGGCACGCGGGTGTGGCTGGCCTGTGGCCGGACCGACATGCGCAAAGGCATGGACGGGTTGGCGATGCTGGCCCAGCAGGTGTTGAACGAGGACCCGTTTGGCGGGGCTTTGTTCGCCTTCCGTGGCCGCGGCGGCGGGTTGGTCAAGCTGCTTTGGTATGATGGGCAGGGTCTGTGTCTGTTCAGCAAGCGGCTGGAGAGCGGCCACTTCGTCTGGCCGATGACCGAGACCGGCCGGGTGAGCCTGACCCCGGCGCAACTGTCGATGCTGCTGGAGGGGATCGACTGGCGTATGGCCCGGCGTGTGCCACGGCCCGCATTGGCCGGCTGAGCGGGCCTGCTCACGCAGGAGTCATTTGCCCCGATTCGGGGTGCGGATTCAGCATTCGTGCATGTTTGCCGCCCCCACGCCTTTACCGGACGATGCTGCCGCGTTGCGGCTGATCGTGCACGCCGCTCTGGCCGAGATCGCGCGGTTGCAGGGGTTGCTCGCGGGCTTGCAGCGCCACCGGTTTGGCCGGCGCTCGGAACGGTTGGATGACGCCGAGGTGCGGCAGGGGCTTGAGGAGCTGCAACAATCGGTGGCCGAACAGAGCGCGCGGGTGGAAGCGGCGGCTGGGAATTCACCACCTGCCGATCCACCCAGGCGCAATCGCGGCGCGCTGCCCGCACATCTGCCGCGGATCGAGGTGATGGTCGATATCGATGCCAAGGCCTGCCCGGACTGCGGCGGCGCCCGCCACGTCATCGGCGAAGACCGTGCCGAGATGCTGGACTACACGCCGGCCTCGTTCCGGGTCCGGGTAATCCGCCGGCCCAAATATGGCTGCCGGGGCTGCGAGGGCGCGGTGGTGCAGGCGCCCGCCCCTGAGCGTCCCCTGGATGGCGGCATGGCCACCGAGGCGTTGATCGCGCACGTGCTGATCAGCAAATACAGCGATCACCTGCCGCTGTATCGCCAGTCGCAGATGCTCGCCCGGCACGGTGTGGAGCTCGATCGTTCCACACTCTGCGACTGGGTGGGACGGGCCTGCTGGTGGCTGGAACCGTTGCACGCGGCGATGCTGAGCGCGGTGCTGGCCTCGCCACGGGTGTTCGCCGACGACACGACGCTGCCGGTGCTCGATCCCGGTCAGGGCAAGACCAAGACCGGGCGGCTGTGGTGCTACGCGGCGGATAACCGCCCGTGGGCCGGGCCGGGGCATCCGGCGGTGGCGTATCTCTACAGCGAAGATCGCAAGGGCACGCATCCGGCGGCGCACCTGAAAGGGTTTGCCGGATTGCTGCAGGTCGATGGCTACACCGGGTTCAACCGGGTGCTGACGGACGCCGCCGGCGAGGTGCCGCAGCTCGCCTTCTGTTGGGCGCACACCCGGCTGAAGTTCTACGACGTCCATGTGGCCACCACGGCGCCCCTGGCCGCGGAGGCGCTGCGCCGGATCGCCGCGCTGTATGAGATCGAGGCTGACATCCGCGGCCAAACGGCCAGCGAACGTCAGCGCGTGCGCCAGACGCGAAGCCGCCCGTTGGTGGAGGAGATGCACACCTGGCTGAGTGAGACGCTGGGCCGGACCTCCGGCGGATCGGCGTTGGCCAAGGCCAGCCGCTACGCGCTGAAGCATTGGCCGGGATTGGTGCTGTTTCTCGATGACGGACGACTGGAACTGGACACCAACACCGTCGAACGCGCCATCCGCCCGATCACGACGCCCATGCCATTATGCACCTCTTCTTCAAGTGTCTGGAAACATTGGAAGCTGACTGCTGGCGGTGATGTGACACGGGCGCCCTTTGCGCCCTGCCGCCTCCACCACCGACGGCGCATCCAGGTCCGTGGCACGGATCTGGAACGGTGCGCCGGGGACAACCTGCTCGGCGCGAAGGATACCCGCCTTGATCAGCTTGCGGAGCCGATGACTGGTGACGGCGCGGCGCTCCGCTGCCTCGCGCAAGGTCAGCCAGGCGCCGTCCTTCTCGGCGGAGTTGTAGGCGTGAATGCCGCGGACGCGCCGGATCGAGCTGACCCGGTGTGCCGTCCAGGTCTTGTTCTGGCCGGTCGGCAGGCCCATCCGGTTGAGCGTGGCCGCGATGTCCTGGTCGGACCATCTGGTGGCCATGCTCCGGATGACCGCCAGGGCGTCGTCGGAGGTGCTGCACGCGTGCTCCCCGGTGCGGGGTTTGCGCAGACGCAGTTCGGAATGCTGCCCGCCCTTCCAGCGAATGATCAGGACGATCTCGCGCGCCTGTTCGTCGATATCGACGGTGATCTCGTTGACCAGGGCACGCACCAGTTGCTGGCGGCACCGCATGGTGACGCTGGTGTTCTTCCAGGCCGCTTCGAGATCCTCGGCGATAGCCCTCAGGTCTGGCGTCGCCGTCGTCGGGGCGCTGGCCGTCGTCGGGTCAAGGCGTCCTTCGCAGTCGCGGACGCGGCGTAGCGCGGTCTCCCAGTTCTTCTCCAGCGTCGCGGCGATCAGCCGGTTGTCCGGATCGCAGGCGGCATAGCGGCGTTCGGCAAGCGATGCGTCGTAGCGCGCCTGCTGGAGTTCCAGTTCAAGAATGCGGCGGTGTTCGGCCTGGCGCTCCATCTTCCTCTGTTCCGCCAACTGTGCCGCCTCGACCGCCATCGGCGCGACGGCGCGCATGAGTTCCCGGGCGAACGCCGCATCGACGCGAAGCCCGCCGAACATCATACACCGGGGCGCGCCAATCGCCGTGTTGCCGCGGTCGCAGCGGTAGACGGGTTGGCTCGATCGTCCGGTGTAGACGACACACATCCGCCGGCCGCACCGGCCGCAGGCGAGAAGCCCGCCGAGCAAGGCGCGGCCGCCGCGACCGGATTTGGCGCCGTCCTTGCGGCCGTAGGCATTGGCGGCAAGCTGCTTCTGGTTGCGCTCGAATTCCTCCCAGTCGATGTAGCCCTCGTGATGATCCTTCAGCAGGATCTCGCAATCCTGGAGCGGACGATGGTGTCCGTAGGTCTTGCGCGCCCTGCCATCGACGATCTCGGTCCGGTTGACGGTTTTGCCATACGCATAGGCACCGGCATGGAAGGGGTTCTTCAGCACCGAGATGACATTGCGGTATCGGATCGGCGTCCAGTCGAACGCCGTCATTCGCTTGCCGTCGGATGGGCGCGGGAAGTGCACCCCCTCGGCCTTGAGCGCCAGATGCACCTGCCGGGCGCTGCCCAGTTCGCGGAAGCGCTGGAAAATCCCGCGGGTGACATCCTGGACCCGGCGATCCGGATCGAGGCCCAGGCCGATCTCTCGGTGCCAGACATAGCCGATCGGCACGGGTATCCTGAGCTCCCCTCTGCCGGCCTTCGATCGCGCGGCGTCCAGCATCCGCGATCGCAGGATGCCAAGTTCGAACTCGCTGATGCTGCCCTTCATGCCCAGCAGCAGGCGATCGTTGGGCCGGCACGGATCATAGACGCCGTCGGGATCGATGACACGGGCGCCGACGAGGCCACATAGCTCGAGGAGATGGTGCCAGTCTCTGCCGTTGCGGGAAAGCCGGGAGGCGTCGAAGCATAGGACGGCGCCGACCTCACCGGCGCAGAGACTGGCGACGAGCCTCTCGAAGCCGGGACGCGCCACGGTTCCGCTGGCGGACCGGCCGAGATCGTCGTCAATGACCTCGACATCGCGAAAGCCCCGGCGGCGGGCGTCCTCGACAAGATCGTACTGCCGGCGCTGGCTCTCGCGATGAATCTGCACCTGGGTCTGGGTCGACTGCCGCACATACACGACCGCCTTGCGGCTCAGCACCGTTGCCGGCAGGGGATCAGCGTTCGTCATCGCCGATCTCCTTGGGGTCCACCCCCGAGGCTTCCATCAACAGCCGGGCCAGACGCCGCACGGCGGTGCTGCGATCGTCCGCTGTCATTCCGTTCAGCACCGGGCGATCCAGCACCACGGCGAGTTGACGGGGCAGCTTGCCGTGAGCGACCGGACGCACTGGTGTTTGCATGATGAACCTCCTCGGTGG
>JAGXAV010000242.1 GCA_018971455.1 Rhodospirillales bacterium | reverse complement strand
CGGCAGGGCGGCGAGGTCGGGCTCGACCTCCACCACCCCCTGCGCCCGCGCGCGCAGCAGCCACAGCCGGGCCTCGGCCGGATCGCGGTCGCCGCCGAGTCCACGGGCGAGGTAGCGGCCGAGCATCATCTGCGCCAGCGCGTGGCCACGCTCAGCGGCGGCGCGGAACCAGCGCTGCGCCTGCGGGCGGTTCCACGGCACGTCATGGCCGCCGCCATGCATGGCGGCGAGGGCGAACATGGCGCCGACATGGCCATGCGTGGCGGCGCGCTCGAAGTAGGCCCGCGCCGCCGGGTGATCGCGCGGCCCGCCGCTGCCGTGGATCAGCAGCTCGCCCAGCGCGACCTGCGCCTCGAGCATCCCGGCCTCGGCGGCGCGGGTGATCCAGGCCCGCCCCTCCTCGGGGTTGGCCGGCATGCCGCGCCCGTCGATCAGCATCCGCCCATACCAGTACTGCGCGTTGACGACGCCCTCCGCGGCGCGGCGCAGCCACAGCCCGGCCTGCTGCTCGTCGCGCTCCACGCCCACGCCCTCGGCCAGGCAGATGCCGTAATTATAGGCGCCGACGAGATCCCCGCTCGCCGCCTGCTGCTCGAACCAGGCGCGCGTGCTGCCGGCATCCTCGGCCGTCGCGTCGCCGCTCAGCACGAGGCTGGCCAGATCGAGCCGCGCCTGGGTGTCGCCGGCCTCGGCCGAAATGCGGAACCAGCGCGCCGCCTCCTGCGGATCGCGCGGCATGCCCGCACCGGTCAGCGCCATCAGCCCGAGGGCGCGCGCCGCGCCCCTGTGGCCGGCCTCGGCGGCGCGGCGGTACCACATCGCCGCCTCGGCATGGTTGGGCGGCAATTCGCCGCCGCGCGAATAGAGATCGCCGACATTGGCCGCCGCCTCGGCATCGCCCTGGATGGCGGCGCGGCGCAGCCAGGACTCGCCCTCCTGCCGATCGCGCGCAACGCCGCGGCCGGTCATCAGCGCCATGCCGTAGCGCGCCTGCGCCGCGCGCAGCCCCTTCTCGGCCGCGAGGCGATAGAGCTCCACCCCGGCGGCGACATCCTCCGCGACGCCCTGGCCGCGCTCGGTCACCGCGCCGAGCAGATACTGCCCGGTGGCAAGCCCGGCGGCGGCGGCGCGGCGCAGATGGGTGGCGGCCTCGGCGAACTCCTCCGGGGTGCGCCCGCGGCGCAGCAGGGCGAGCGCGAAGCCGAGTGCCCCCTGCGGGCAATCGGCGGCGGCCGAACGGCGATAAAGCTCCTCCGCCGCCGGCAGGTCACGCAGCTCGTCGGGCCCGGAGGTGAGCAGATAGGCGAGCAGCGCCTGGCCCTCCGCCGACCCGCCTTCGGTCGCGCGGCGCGCCCAGTGCATGGCGCGCTGATAGTCCGGCTGCGGGGCAGCGGCGGCGACGAACAGGGTGGCGGCCTGCCCGGCGCCGAGATCGGCGGCCTCGCCAACGCCGGGAATGCCGTGGATGTAGAGCGCGCCGAGCATGCATTGCGCGTCGAGATTGCCGCGCTCGGCCGCGCGCTCGAGCCAGCGCGCCGCCTCCACCGCACTCGGCGGCACGCCGGCCCCCTCCAGATAGGCGCGCGCCACCAGATACTCCGCCCCCGCATGGCCATGGCGCGCCGCCGCGGCCAGCAGGGGGAAGGCCTCGGCGCGCCGCCCGGCCTCGATCAGCCGCTGGGCGCGCGCCATCTGCCCGCCCGACGCCCCCACCATTCCGCGCAGCCTGTCGAACATGCCCGCCACGCGATCAGCCCATGCGGCGCGGCGGGCCGCCCGTCCGGCCGGGTCTCGCGGACCGCGCCCTCATGGCTCCCGCATGCCCTGGGTGGTAGCGGGAATGACGCGCGAGAGCAGGTACTGCACCACCGTGCGCTGGCCGACCTTGACGTCGGCGACCACCGGCATGCCGGGAATGAGGCGGAAGCCCGGCGGCAGATGATGCATCTTCATCTCATCGATGGTGGTCCGCGCACGATAGAACACGTTGCCCGACGCCTGCGCGGTGCGCGGCTTGGTGATCTGCGTGCGCTGCTGCGTCGGGTTGTGGAAGCTGTCCGGGCTGAGAACCCGCACCACGCCACGCGCCGTGCCGTACGTGTAGTACGGGAAGGTCTCGAACTTGATGGTCACCGAATCGCCGACATTGACGAAGCCGGCGTCGCGGCCATCGACCAGCGTCTCGATCTCGAGCGGCGAGTCGACCGGCACCAGCGTCATGAACTGGTCCGCCGTCTGCATCACCGAGCCGACGCTGACCGGGGCGATGTTGAGCACGATGGCGTCGCGCTCGGCGCGCAGCACGACGAGGTCGTGCCGCAGCCGCGCCTTGTTGAGGTTCTCCTGCGCCTCGGCCAGCTTGCGCCCCTGATCGGTGAGCTGCTGCGAGGTCTGGGCGTGCTCCTGCTGGATGGTGGCGTCGCGCTCGGCGACCATTGCATCGAGGTCGCGCTGCGCGCCCTCCATGGTGGTGCGCGCCGTCTCCAGCCCGCGCTTCATCTCGACGCGGTTGTCGATCGCCGCCAGCGTGTTGAGCTGGCTGCCGACCTGCAACCGCTCCAGCTCGCGCCGCTTGGCCTCCACCGTCAGCGCAAGCGCCAGCCGCTCGGCATAGGCCTTCATGTTGTCCTGCGCCTGCGCGACCTTCACCTGCAGGGATTGGATCTTCTGGTTGTAGGTCTCGATCTTGTAGCTGAGCTCGGCACGGCGCTGGGCATAGATCACCGCCTGCAACTCGCTGGGCGGCGTGCCGTCCGACACGTAGGGCCTGCCGTCGGCCTCGGCGGTCAACCGCGCCACCTCGGCGCCGAGGCTGGCGACCTGGACCTTCAGCGAATCCTCGTCGGCGGTGGCGAAGGTCGGATCGAGCCGCGCCAGGACCTGGCCTTTCTTGACGAACTGCCCTTCCTTGACGTTGATCGCCCGCACGATCGACGTCTCGAGCGGCTGGACGACGATGTTCGGCGCGGTGGCGACCACCGTGCCGGTGGTGGTCACCACGCGGTCGATCGGCAGCGTGGCGGCGACCACCAGGGTGGCGACGAACAGCGAGCCGATGATCCACACCACGAAGCGCGACCGCAGCGGCACCGGGCGGGCGAGCAAGGCGGCGGAGGGCGATTCGAATTCGAGCAGGATCGGTGCCGCCGGATCGGTGACGCTGATCGCCGAGGAGGCCGAGACGATCTCGCCCGGGCGGGCGGCGCGGCCGCGCCGCGCGGGAACGGCGGGAGGGTTCGCCATCGCCTCAATCCCCCTGTGCCAGCACCGGCTTGGGCGTGCCGGATTTCGGGCTGTCCATGTGCCGGTTCTGCTGCAACCAGAGCTGGCGGTAGATCGGGCAGCGCTCGACGAGATCGCGATGCGGCGCGAGATCGACCACGCGGCCCTGGTCGAGCACCAGGATCTGGTCGGATTCCGTCAACGATGAGAGCCGGTGCGAGACGATCACCATGGTGCGGCCATGGGCAATGCGCTGGATGTTGGCGTTGACCAGGGCCTCGCTCTCGGGGTCGAGCGCGCTGGTCGCCTCGTCGAGGATGAGGATGCGCGGATCGTGGATCAGCGCGCGCGCGATCGCCAGGCGCTGGCGCTGGCCGCCGGAGAGGTTGGGCGAGCCCTCCTCGATGATCGTCTCGTAGCCGTTGGGCATGCGCTCGATGAACTCCTCGGCGCCGGCGAGACGGGAGGCGCGCACCGCGTCGGCCAGGGTCAGCCCCGGACGGCCGGCGATGATGTTGTCGCGCACGCTGCCGCGAAAGAGGAAATTGTCCTGCAGCACCACGCCGAAGCCGCGGCGCAGATGGGAGAGGTTGATCTCGCGCAGGTCGGAGGCATCGATCTTGATCTGGCCTTCGTATTCGCGGTTGATGCCCTGGAGCAGCCGGGTGATGGTCGATTTGCCCGAGCCGCTGCGCCCGACGACGCCGAGGATGGTGCCGGCCTTGACCTCGAAGGTGATCTTCTCGAGCGCCTTCTGCCGCGAGCCGGGATAGGCGAAATCGACGTCGCGGAAGATGATCCCGCCCTCGAAGCGCGGGCGCAATCCGGCACCGGGCGTGGTCGTCTCCGGGCGGTTGTTCAGCACGTGCGCGGCCAGCCCCACGGCGCTGCGCACATCCTCCAGATCCTCGAGCAGCTTGGCCAGCCCGACCAGCGGCGAGGCGATGCGCCCGCTCAGCATCATGAAGGCGATCAGCGCGCCGACGCCGACCATCCCGCCATTGGCCAGCGCCAGATAGGCGCCGACCAGCAGCACGCCGCGGCTCATGAAGTTCTCGATCGGCGTGACCAGCGTCTGCGGCCAGTTGCTCATGTCGCCGAGC
>JAGXAV010000241.1 GCA_018971455.1 Rhodospirillales bacterium | reverse complement strand
CGGGCAGCTTCTCCGCCAGCACCTTCGCCGTGCCGGTGCCGAACTCGCTGTTCTCATGCACCAGGATGGCGCTCCTGGCCGGGCTGCCGGCGGATTTGTTGATCTCCGACAGGCAGAGCACCGCATCCTCCACCACCGGCGTCGCCGCGGGGAACAGGCGGAAGGTGTTGGTCAGCCCGCGCGTGGTGATGTTGTCGGCGATGCCGCTGTCCACGCAGAACGGCAGGTTGTATTTCGCCGCCGCCTGCGTCGCCGCCAGCACCAGGCCGCTGGCGAAGCAGCCGGTGAAGCCGGCGACGCTGCCCGACATCTGATCGACCAGGCCGGCGGCGATCTCCGGGCGCAGCTGGGTGTCGCCCAGCACCGCCTCGAGCTTGGCCCCGCCCATCGACTTGATGCCGCCCGCTGCGTTGATCTCGGCAATCGCCATGGTGCCGCCGGTGCGGCACTGGTTGCCGGAGAAGGCCAGCGGGCCGGTGACCGGGTGCAGCAGGCCGATCTTGATCGCGGCCGGCTCGGCGCGCAGCACGGCCGGCATGGCAAGCGTGGCGGCACCCGCGGCAATCGCGGTGCGGCGCGTGAGGGCGGGGCGGCGAGGGGCAGGGCCGGTCATGAAAAATCTCCCTGGTTATGGCGGCGTTCGAGACGTCGGCGGACAGCAAGCCAGCTTCCTCTTGTCTTGTCCATAAGACAACTTCGGCGCAGCGCCATCGCCCGTCCGGCCGCGGCCGGCTTGCGGCCATCCCGCGCCACGTGCGAGTCTTTGCCTCATGCAATTCCTCGTCGATGCGCCGCCCCGCCTGCGCCGGGCTGCCGGTCTCGCCCTCTGTCTCCTCATCGCCGCCGCGGCCGAGTTTGCCGGGCGCCTCGTGCCGGTCATCGGCGCGCCCATCATTGCCATCCTGCTCGGCGTCGCCATCACCAATCTCGGCGGCGGCGTGCGGATGACGGCGCCGCTCGGCATCAAGGAGGTCAGCGGCACCGCGCTGCGCGCCGGCATCGTCATTCTCGGCGCCACGCTGAACCTCGGCGCGGTGGCCCGCACCGGCGCCGCGTCGCTGCCGCTGCTGGCGGTCACGCTGACGCTCGGCATGGCCTTCCCGCTGCTGATGGGCCGCCGCCTCGGCGTCGATTGGCGCATGCGCTGCCTGATCGGCATGGGCACGACGATCTGCGGCGCCTCGGCGATCGCCGCCCTCGCCCCGGTGCTGCGCGCCCGCACGGAAGAGATCGCCTACTCCATCTCGGTGATCTTCTTCTTCAACATGATGGCGGTGCTGGTCTTTCCCTTCCTCGGCCACGTCATGCACCTCTCCGATGCCGGCTTCGGCCTGTGGGCCGGCACCGCGGTGAACGACACCTCCGCCGTGGTCGCCGCCGGCTTCGCCTACAGCCACGCCGCCGGCTCCTACGCCACCATCGTCAAGCTAACCCGCACCACGCTGATCATCCCGATGGTGCTCGGCTTCGGCCTGCTGATGCCCTGGCTCGACCGTGAGACCCATGCCGGCGAGCAGCATCTTCTGGCCCGACTGTCCAAGGCCGTGCCCTGGTTCATCCTGCTCTTCGTCGTCGCGTCGCTGGCCAACACGCTGGGCCTGGTCGGCGCGGCGGGGCCGGAGCTGGAGACGCTGGCGCGCTTCGTGCTCGTCGTCGCCCTCGCCGCGGTCGGCCTGCAAGGGCATTGGCGCGCCTTCGCCGGCGCCGGCATCGGCCCGCTTCTGCTCGGCTTCGGCGCCTGGATCGTGGTCGCGGCGTCGAGCCTCGGCATGCAGCTGCTCTACGGACAGCTTTGAACAGAGGGAGGATCCGCCCGATGACCATTCCACGGCGCCGGCTCGGCCAGAGCGAGCTTCACGTCTCCGCCATCGGCCTCGGCTGCATGTCCTTCTCCGGCATCTATGGCGAGGCCGAGGACGCGGCCTCCGAGGCGCTGATCCACCATGCGCTGGATTGCGGAGTGAACCATTTCGACAGCTCGGACATGTATGGCTGGGGCCACAATGAGCGCGTGGTCGGCCGCGCCATCAGGGCGCGCCGCGGCGAGGTGGTGCTGGCCACCAAATTCGGCCAGACCCGCCGGGAGGGCGGTCCGAACGGCGTCAACGGCCATCCGGACTATGTCCAGCAGGCCTGCGAGGCCAGCCTCGCCCGCCTCGGCGTCGAGGTGATCGACCTCTACTACCAGCACCGCGTCGATCCCGCCGTGCCGATCGAGGAGACGGTCGGCGCCATGGCTCGCCTCGTCGCCCAGGGCAAGGTGCGCTATCTCGGCCTGTCAGAGGCCCGGCCCGAGACCATCCGCCGCGCCCATGCGGTCCATCCCATCACCGCCGTGCAGACCGAATATTCGCTGCTCTACCGCAGCGAGGCCGAGGAAACGCGCGCCACCACCACCAGGCTCGGCGCGAGCTTCGTCGCCTACTCGCCGCTCGGCCGCGGCCTGCTCACCGGCGCCTTCCGCTCGCCCGCCGATATCGACGGCCGGCGCGCCAGCCACCCCCGCTTCCAGGGCGAGAACTTCGCCGCCAACCGCCGCCTCGTCGGCCATATCGAGGCGCTCGCCGCGGCCAAGGGCTGCACACCCGCCCAGGTGGCGCTGGCCTGGCTCCTCGCCCAGGGCGAGGATGTCGTCGCCATTCCCGGCACCCGCTACCCCGCGCGGCTCGACGAGAATCTCGGCGCGCTGGCGGTCGGTCTGACCCCGGCGGAGCTTGCGGCCCTCGCCGCGGCCTTCCCGCCCGGGGCGGCCGCCGGCACGCGCTACCCGCCCGGCGGCATGGCGTCGGTCTATGTCTGAGGCGGGCTGAACGGGTCCGCAGCGTAGCGCACGGCGGTCAGGCACAGCCCGTCGGCGGGCGCGGTGGGCCCGGCCTTGCCGCGGTCGCGCGCGGCCAGCACCTCGGCCACCCGCCCCACCGGCCACCGCCCTTCGCCCACCAGCTTCAGCGTGCCCGTCAGGTTGCGCACCTGGTGGTGCAGGAAGCTGCGCGCCTCGGCGATGATCTCCACCAGGTCGCCGTCGCGCCGCACGTCCAGCCGGTCGAGCGTGCGCACCGGCGATTTCGCCTGGCAGGCCGCGGCGCGGAACGACGAGAAATCATGCCGACCTAGCAATGATTGCGCCGCCGCGTGCATCGCCGCCTCATCGAGCGGGGCGATGACATGCCACACCCGCCCGGCCAGCAGCGCGGGGCGGGGGCCGCGGTTGAGAATGCGGTACCGGTAGGCCCGCCCGATCGCCGAGAAGCGCGCATTCCATCCTGCCGCGGCGAAGCCGGCCCGCACGACCACGACGGGATGCGGCTTCATGTGGAAATTGAGCGCGGCCATCAGCCGCTCGGGCGCCAGCGCGCAGGGCAGTTCGAGCAGCACCATCTGCGCCTCGGCATGCACGCCGGCGTCGGTCCGCCCGGCGACCACGCAGTGCACGCGCCCGTCTCCGGCCAGCCGCGCAGCCGCCTGCTCCACCACCTCCTGGATCGACAGGCCGTTATCCTGCCGCTGCCAGCCGACGAAGCCGGCGCCGTCATATTCCAGCCGCAGCGCGTAGCGCGCCATCACCCGAGGCGCGTGCCGGGGCCGATCGGATGGCCGCGCAGGAACGCCTCCGCCGCCATCGCCGCCCGCCCCGGCGCCTGCACGCGCAACAGCCGCAGCGCCCCGCCGCCGGTGCCGACCAGCAGGCGCGCGTCGAGCACCTCGCCCGGCGCGCCAGCGCCCGCCTCGGGACGGGCCGCCAGCACTTTCAGCACCGTCCCGCCGAGCTGCGTGAACGTGCCGGGCCAGGGGTTGAGGGCACGGATCTGCCGGTCGAGTGCCGCCGCGTCGTGCGCCCAGTCGAGCCGCCCATCCTCGCGCGTGAGCTTCGCCGCATAGGTGGCCCCGGTCGGCGGCTGCGGCACCGGCGCCGGCGCCTCGGCCAGCGCCCGCAGGATCAGCCGCGCGCCAATCTCGGCCAGCCGGTCGTGCAGCTCGCCCGCCGTGCTGTGCGGCGTGATCGCCACCGCCTCGCGCAGCAGCATCGCCCCGGTGTCGAGCCCGGCATCCATCTGCATGATCGTGACACCCGTCTCGCCGTCGCCGGCCAGGATCGCCGCCTGGATCGGTGCCGCGCCGCGCCAGCGGGGCAGCAGGCTGGCATGGATGTTGAGGCACCCGCGCACGGGGGCGGCGAGCATCGCCTCGGGCAGGATCAATCCGTACGCCGCCACCACGGCGGCATCCAGGCGCAGCGCCGCGAAGGCCTCCTGTGCTGCGGCATCGCGGCGCAGCCGCGCCGGCGTGCGGACGGAAAGCCCCAGCGCCTCGGCCGCCACCTGCACGGGGCAGGGGCGCACGGCGTGGCCCC
>JAGXAV010000240.1 GCA_018971455.1 Rhodospirillales bacterium | reverse complement strand
CGATGATGGCACGTTGCACGACCGGTTGCGCGCGGTCGTGCAGGAGGCCGGCACGCTGATCGACCTCTCCGCGTCGCGGGTGGCCGTCCGCGTCAGCGGTGAGCCGGCCCGCGCCGCGCTCGCGACCCTGCTGCCCCTCGACCTGCACCCGCGCGCGATGCAGGCCGGCTGTGCCGCCGCGACGCTGGCGGCGCATCTGCCGGTGCTGGTCCGCCAGATCGATGACACGCCAGCCTATGAGCTGATGTGCGCGCGAAGCTTTGCCGGGAGCTTTCATCGCGCGCTGCACCTGGCGGGAATGCGGATCGCGCCGGCCTGACCGCATGCCGGCACGGCGCCGCCTCGCGCCAAGCCGTTGCCGTGACCGCCGGACAGGCGCCGATGGCGGGGACTAGCCCGCTTTCTCAGGCCAGCGTAGCCTGACGCGAACCGGCGCGCCGGAGGGATGGCGTGATCCCGCCGAGCGGGATGCATCGGGGGAACGGAAACGATCACGGAAACAGCAATGACCGATATCCGATACCTAGCGCCGCGAACCCTCGATGAGGCGGTCGGCGCCTTTGCCGCGAGCCAGGGGGCGGCCCGCATCCTGGCCGGCGGCACCGATTTGCTGGTGCAGATGCGCAACGGCGCGGTCCGCCCCGGGACGATCATCGACATCAAGAAAATCACCGAGCTGACCAGCATCGAGGAGGCCGCCGATGGCGGCTTTCGCATCGGCGCCGCGGTGTCCGGCGCGGCCCTGGCCGAGCATCCGCGCTTCGGCCGGGTGTGGCCCGGCGTGCTGGAGGCGGTCAACCTGATCGGCTCGACGCAGGTGCAGGGCCGCGCCTCGCCGGGCGGCAATCTGTGCAACGCCTCCCCGGCGGGCGACAGCGTGCCGGCCCTGGTGGCGGCGGGGGCCGTGGTCACCGTGCAGGGCCCGAAGGGCCGGCGCCAGGTGGCGGTCGAGGCCGTGCCGGCCGGGCCGGGGCGCACCAATCTCGGCCCGGGCGAGATCGTGGTCAGCTTCACCCTGCCGCCGCGGCCCGAAGGGTCCGGCGATGCCTATCTGCGCATGACGCCGCGCACCGAAATGGATATCGCCGTGGTCGGCGTCGGCGTCAGCCTGACGCTGCGCGACGGGGTGGTCGCCGCCGCCCGCGTCGGCCTGGGCGCGGTGGCGCCGACCGTGCTGCTGGTGGCCGACGCCGCCCGGGCGCTGATCGGCAGCCGGCTCGACGAGGCGGCGGTGCACGCGGCCGCGGCCGCCTGCCGTGCCGCCTGCAACCCCATCGACGACAAGCGCGGCACGATCGCCTACCGCACCAGGGTCGCCGGCGTGCTGTTGCAGCGCGCCGTCGCCATTGCCGCAGAACGCGCCGGGAGAGTTTGAGAAGATGTCCAAACTTCACGTCACCACCAGCATCAATGGCGAACCTGTCGAGTTTCTCTGCGAGGCGGACCAGAGCGTGCTCGATGTCCTGCGCAACACGCTCGGCCTGACCGGCAGCAAGGAAGGCTGCGGCACCGGCGATTGCGGGGCCTGTTCGATCACGCTGGATGGCCGCCTGGTCTGTTCCTGCCTCGTGCTGGCGCCCGAGATCGAGGGGCGGCAGATCACCACGATCGAGGGGATGGCGCAGGGCGACCACCTGCATCCGCTGCAACAGAAATTTCTCGAAATGGCCGCGCTGCAATGCGGCATCTGCACGCCGGGCGTGCTGGTCGCCGCCAAGGCGCTGCTCGAGCGGAACCCGGACCCGAGCGAGACCGATGTGCGCTACTGGCTGGCCGGCAATCTGTGCCGCTGCACCGGCTATGACAAGATCGTCCGCGCCGTGCTGGAAACCGCCGCCGACATGAGGGGGGCCGCCTGATGAACGCCATCGACAACAAGTGGATCGGCCGCCGCACCATCCGCCCCGACGGTGCCGACAAGGTGACCGGCCGGGCCGGCTATGCGGCCGATAACAGCATGCCCGGGATGATCTGGGGCAAGGTGCTGCGCAGCCCCCACCCGCATGCGATGATCCGCGGCATCAACACCGCCCGGGCGGAAGCCCTGCCCGGGGTGAAGGCGGTGGTGACGGCCAAGGACATCGTCGATTTTCCGCTCGACAAATCCGTGATGCTCGGCATCCAGGACATGCGCTGGATGTGCCGCAACGTCATGGCGCGCGAGAAGGCGCTGTTTCACGGCCACCCCGTTGCCGCCGTCGCCGCGACCACCGAGGAGATCGCGGCCGAGGCCTGCAAGCTGATCGAGGTGGAGTACGAGGTTCTGCCGCACGTCATCGAGATCGAGGACGCGATCATGGCGGATGCGCCCATCCTGCATGATTTCCTGCGCCACGAAGGCAAGCCCTCCAACATCGCGGCCACCATGGTCAACAAGCTCGGCGACGTGGATGCCGGGTTCGCCGAGGCCGACATCATTATCGAGCGAAGCTTCAAGACCCGCCCGGTGCACCAGGGCTATATCGAGCCGCATGCCTGCACCGTCAGCTGCACTGCCGACGGCAAGGCGACGATCTGGTCCTCCAGCCAGGGCCAGTTCATGGTGCGCGCGATGACCTCGCTGCTGACCGGCATCCCGCAGAGCAACATCCGCGCGATCCCGGCCGAGATCGGCGGCGGCTTCGGCGCCAAGACGATCATCTACCTCGAACCGCTCGCCGTGCTGCTGTCGAAGAAATCCGGCCGGCCGGTCAAGATGGTGATGAGCCGCGAGGAGGTGTTTCGCGGCACCGGCCCGACCTCGGGCTCGATGAGCACGGTGAAGATCGGCGCCAAGAAGGACGGCACGATCGTCGCCGCCCAGGGCACCTTCTACCTCCAGGCCGGCGGCCTGCCCGGTTCGCCGCTGCGCGGTCCGGTCGGCTGCTCCTTCGCGCCCTATGACATTCCGAACGTGCTCTCGGTCGGCTACGACGTGGTGTCGAACCGCTCGAAGGTTGCGGCCTATCGTGCGCCCGGCGCGCCGCTCGGCGCCTACGCCACCGAATGCGTGATGGACGAGCTGGCCGAGGCGCTGAAGATCGACCCGCTGGAGCTGCGGCTGAAGAATACCGCCCGGCCGGGCACCAAGGCGGCCTATGGCGTGGTGTTCGGCAGCATCACCTTCGAGGATACGGTCAAGGCCATCCGGAACCACCCGCATTATAGCGCGCCGCTGGATCGCGCGCCGGCCAAGGGCGTGGTGCGCGGGCGCGGCGTCGCCTCGGGCTTCTGGTTCAATGCCGCCGGCGAGAGCAGCGCGCAGGTCAACATCACCGAGGACGGCAACGTCACCGTCACCACCGGCCACCCGGATGTCGGCGGCAGCCGCGCCTCCATCGCCAACGTGACCGCCGAGCTGCTCGGCATCGAGCACAAGCGGATTTCGGTGCTGATCGGCGACACCGCCTCCATCGGCTTCTCCAACCTGACCGGCGGCAGCCGCGTCACCTTCGCCTCGGCGATGGTCGTCACGCAATCCACCGAAAAGGTCATCGGCCAGTTGAAGGAGCGCGCGGCGCGGATCTGGAAGATCGATCCCGAGGCGGTGGTGTGGTCTGATGGCGCGGCGCGGCCGGCCGGCGCGAATGCCGGCCAATTCCCGCCCCTGACGCTGAAGGACCTGGCGGCGAAGGCCAACGAGATGGGGGGGCCGATCGGCGCCGGCATCCAGCTCACCACCGTCGGCGCCGACCCGGGCTTCGCCACCCATGTGGTGGGCGTGGAAGTGGATGTGGAGCTCGGCATCGTCAGGGTGCTGCGCTACACCGCGGCCCAGGATGTCGGGCGCGCGCTGCATCCGGATTACGTCGAAGGTCAGATCCAGGGCGGCGTCGTGCAGGGCATCGGCTGGGCGCTCGCCGAGGAGTACCTGTTCGACAAGCAGGGCCGCCTCGACAATGCGAGTTTCCTCGACTACCGCATGCCGGTCTGCTCCGACGTGCCGATGATCGAGCCGGTCGTGCTGGAGATCCCGAACCCGAAACACCCGCAGGGCGTGCGCGGTGCGGGGGAAGCGCCGATCGTGCCGCCGCTCGCGGCGATCAGCAACGCCGTCCACGATGCGCTGGGCAAGCGTTTCTACAGCCTGCCGATGTCGCCGCCGAAGGTGCTGGCCGCGCTGGACGGATAGGCGCCGGCCCCGGCGCAAGAGCGTCTGACGGACCCGGCCGTGGCGGCGGCCGGGTCCGTTGCTGTTCAGGCCGCACGCGATATCGCAGGCTGCCGCCCGTGTCAGAGCACGGCGAGCATGCCGCCATCGACGTAGATGATCTGCCCGTTGACGTAATCCGACGCGGAGGAGGACAGGTAGATCGCCGTTCCGATCAGGTCGGCCGGCGTGCCCCATCGCCGGGCCGGCGCGCGCCCCTTCACCCATGAATCGAAAACCGGGTCA
>JAGXAV010000239.1 GCA_018971455.1 Rhodospirillales bacterium | reverse complement strand
CGTCGGTGACGCCGCCGGCGAAGCCCGCCAGCAGGCCGGTCGGCACGCCGATGCCGGCGGCGATGGACACCGAGACGACGCCGGCCAGCATGCTCGCCTGGGCGCCGAAGACCACCCGGCTCAGCACGTCGCGGCCGTTCTCGTCCGTGCCCATCCAATGCGCCCAGCTCGGCGCCTTGCGGATCAGCGACCAGCTGGTGGCGATGGGATCGTAGGGGGCGATCAGCGGCGCGAAGATCGCCACCAGCAGGAACACCGTCACCACGCCCAGCCCCAGCACCGCCGCGCGGCGGCGGCGGAAGCGCGCCCAGGCGAGCCGCGCCGGACTTTGCGCCGAGGTGCCGGCCAGCTTGCTCGGCGATGGCAGGGCCGAGGCGCTCATGCCGCGCGCAGCTTCGGGTTGATCAGCACGTACAGCAGGTCGGCCACGAGGTTGAGCGTGACATAGACCGTCGCCGTCACCAGCACGACGCCCTGGACCACCGGATAGTCGCGATTGAAGACGGCATCGACGATCAGCTTGCCGAAGCCGGGAATGCTGAACACCTGCTCGGTCAGCACGGCGCCGGAGAGCAGCGTGCCGAGTTCCAGCGCGCCCAGCGTCACCACCGGCACCAGGGCGTTGCGCAGGGCGTGGCGCAGCACCACGCGCCACTCGCGCACGCCCTTGGCGCGGGCGGTGCGCACGTAATCCTGCTCGAGCGCGGTGAGCATGGCGCTGCGGGTGTGGCGCATCAGCACCGCGGCAATGGCGTTGCCGAGCACGAAGGCCGGCATCACCGTGGTGGCCAGCGATTGCCGCCAGTCGGTGAACAGGCCGACATAGCCGGAGGGTGGCAGCCAGCCGAGATTCACCGACACCAGCAGGATCAGCATGATGCCGAGCCAGAAGGTCGGAATGGACAGGCCCGCCAGCCCGATGCCGTTGGCCAGGTAGTCCCAGACCGTGTTCTTCTTCACCGCCGAGAGCACCCCCATCGGCACGCCGATGCAGACGGCGAAGATGAAGGCCATGACGGCAAGTTGCAGCGTCACCGGCAGCTTCTCGCCGACCAGCTGGGCCACCGGCTGGCCGATGCGCCACGAATAGCCGAGGTTGCCGTGCAGCACGCCGCCCATCCAGTGCAGGTACTGGATGGGCACCGGGCGATCGAGCCAGAGCTGGTCGCGGATCTGCGCCAGCACGGCCGGGTCCCGCTCCTCGCCGGCCAGGATCAGCGCGGGGTCTCCCGGCATCAGCTGCTGCAGGCCGAAGACCAGCATGCTGACCAGCAGCAGCGTGGGAATGACCTGCAGCACCCGGGTGCCGAAATGGCCGCGCATCCCCCTGCCCTACTTGCCGAGTGCGAGGCCCTGCAGGCGGATCATGGCGTCCGGCACTTCCTGAAACCCGGTGATCTGCTTCTTCATCGCGTCCACGGTGCGCGGCGAATAGAGGTACATGATCGGCAGGTCCTTCTCCTCGAGCGCCGCCTGCTTGGCATAGATCGCCTGGCGAGCCGCAAGGTCCGTGGTGGTGCGCCCGGCATCGAGCAGGCTGTCCATCTCCTTGCTGCTGTAATGCCCGTCATTGAGCGGCGCGCCGGTGTGCAGGAAGCTGTAGAGATTGCCGTCCGGGTCCGCGCGGCCGGACCAGCCAACCAGATAGGCCTGCAGATCGCCATGGGCGGAGGCGCTCAGCCCGGTGGTGAACTCCACCGAGTTGATCTTGACGTTGAAGCCGGCCTCCTGGGCCATGGACTGGATGACCTCGCCGGTCTGGCGCTGGTCGGGGGTGTTGGTGACGGTCAGCGTCACGTCCACCGGCGTCTTCACCCCGGCCTGCTTGAGCAGGGCCCGCGCGGCCGCGACGTCGCGTTTGGGCGGCTGCACCGATTTGGCGAAGAAGGGGCTGGCCGGCGGCAGGCCCTGCGCGACCGCCGGGAAGAGGCCGCTATAGACCACCTGCACCAGGGCGGTGCGGTCGATCGAGAGCTCGAAGGCCTTGCGCACCAGCGCGTTTTCGCCGAGCGGGTTTTTCGCCACCGGGCCGTTATCGGTGTTGAAGGTGATGCCCTGGTAGCCGAGCCCGGCATAGAGGGCGAGCCTGAGCTTGGGATTCTTCCGCACCGCCGGCACGTCGGTCGGCGCGATGCGCTCGGCGATGTCGAGGGAGCCGGCGTCGAGATTGGCCAGGCGCACCGAGCTGTCGGTGATCGGGCGATAGATCACCTTGCTGAAATGGATCGATTTGGCATTCCAGTAGCCGGAGAAGCGGGTCAGCGTGATGTGATCCTGCGCCACCCGCTCGGAAAAGCTGAACGGGCCGGTGCAGACCGGGTGCTGGCCGAAATTCTTGCCCTCCGCCTCGGCCGCCTTGGGCGAGACGATCATGCCGGCGCGATCGGCCAGGGCTGCGAGCAGCGGCGCGTTGGGGGTTTTCAGCACCAGGCGCACGGTGGAGGGGTCCACCACCTCGACATGATCGATGGCCGAGATCTCGGCCTTGCGGGTGCTGCCCGGCATGGTGAGGTGGCGGTCCAGGCTGTACTTCACGGCGGCGGCGTCCATTCTGGTGCCGTCCTGGAACAGCACGCCCTGGCGCAGATGGATGAGCAGGGTCCTGCTGTCGGTCCATTGCCACGACGTGGCGAGCTGCGGGACGATCTCGAGCCGGGCGTTGATGTCGAACAGCTTGTCGCACAGCCCGGCGAAGACGATGCGGCCGACGAAGGTTCGCGCCAGCGTGGGGTCCAGAATGTCGGCGTCGTCGCCGAGGCCGATGGTCAGCGTCGGCAGCGGTGCGGTTTGGGCGCGCGCGGCCCATGGCGCGAATGCGGCACAGGCGGCCGCGGCAAGAAGCAGTCGGCGCATGGGAGAGCCCCCTGGATGTTGTTGTTGGGAGAAAGGATTGCCCCGAAGCACCAGGTTGGCAAGCCCGGCGGACCGCCCGCGTTCCCGACGATCCGAATTGGCAACCGGCGAATGGTTCGGTATATATACCAATTGCGTCAAGGAGAAATTGGCCATGACCAACGCTGGCATGATCGATCGGGTGATCCGCGTCATCGTCGGGCTCGGGCTGCTGATGCTGGTCTTCACCGGGCCGCACACGGCCTGGGGCTGGATCGGCGTGGTGCCGCTGCTGACCGGGCTGGTCGGCTTCTGCCCGGCCTATACGCTGCTCGGGATCCGCACCTGCAAGCTGCCCGACAAGGCGTAGCGGCGCCGCCCGCCCCCCGCTCCGTCGCCCCCCGCTCCGTCGCCGGCCGCGCCATCGCCTGGCGCGGCCGGAGGAAGCTGGCGCGCGATCCGTCAGGCGGGCAGGGCCGACAGATCTGGCAGGGCTGACAGGTCGGACAGGGCTGCCAGCCGGCGCCCGCGCAGCACGGCGGTGAGCCGGTCGAGCGCCCAGTCGATCTGGGCGCGGGTGATGACAAGGGGTGGCGCGAGGCGGATGGTGTGGCCGTGCGTGTCCTTGGCGAGCAGCCCGGCATCGCGCAATTCCTCGCAGAAGCGGCGCGCCCCGCCGGCATCGGGATGCAGCTCGACGGCCAGCATCAGCCCCCGCCCACGCACCTCGGCGATGAAGCTGCCGCCGATCGCCTGCAGGCCGCGCCGGAAATAATCGCCCATGGCGGCGGCGTTCTCGATCATCCCCTCCTCGGTCAGCACGCGCAGGGCGGCGCGGGCGACCGCGCAGGCCAGCGGGTTGCCGCCGAAGGTACTGCCGTGCTGGCCGGGTTGCAGCACGCCGAGCACGGCGGAGTTCGAGAGCACGGCGGAGACCGGATAAAACCCGCCCGAGAGCGCCTTACCGATCAGCGTGACGTCGGCCTCGATGCCCTCATGCGCCTCGGCCAGCAGCGCGCCGGTGCGGCCGAGGCCGGTCTGGATCTCGTCCAGGATCAGGGTCACGTTGTGCGCCGTGCACAACTCGCGCACGCGGCGGAAATAGCCGGGCGGCGGGATGATCACGCCGGCCTCGCCCTGGATCGGCTCGACGAGAAAGGCAACCGTGTCGGGCGTGATCGCGGCTTCGAGGGCGGCGGCGTCGCCGAATGGCACAATGCGGAATCCGGGCGCGAAGGGGCCGAAGCCGCCGCGTGCCTCGGGGTCGGTGCTGAAGCCGACGATGCCCAGCGTGCGGCCGTGGAAATTATCGGCGCAGACGATGATCTCGGCCCGCCCGGCGGGCACGCCCTTGACCTCGTAGCCCCATTTGCGCACCGCCTTGATGGCGGACTCGACGGCCTCCGCGCCGCTGTTCATCGGCAGGATCTTGTGGCTGTTGGTGAGGGCCGCCAGCTCCTCGTAGAACAGCGCCAGCTGGTCGTTGCGAAAGGCCCGCGAGGTCAGGGTCAGCCGGCCGGCCTGGGCGATCATGGCCGCGAGGATT
>JAGXAV010000238.1 GCA_018971455.1 Rhodospirillales bacterium | reverse complement strand
CGACGGCGCCGTGACGGGCACCGAGATCGCCGCCGCCATCGGCCCGGGGCTGGCGCGCGCCGCGCTCGCGATGAAGCTCGATGACCGGCTGGTCGATCTGGCGACGCCGGTCGCCGAGGATGCGCGCGTGATGTTCGTCACCCGCCGCGACGAGGACGCGCTGGGCATGATCCGCCACGACGCGGCGCATGTGCTGGCCGAGGCGGTGCAGGCGCTCTACCCCGGCACGCAGGTGACCATCGGCCCGGCCATCGAGAACGGGTTCTATTACGATTTCGCCCGCAACGAGCCGTTCACGCCGGAGGATTTCCCGGCCATCGAGGCGAAGATGCGCGAGATCGTCGCCGCCAATACGCGCTTCGAGCGCGAGGTGCGCGAGCGCGGGGACGCCATCGCCTTCTTCGAGGCGCGCGGCGAGAAGTACAAGGCCGAATTGATCCGCGACCTGCCGGCCAGCGAGACCATCACGCTGTACCGCCAGGGCGAGTGGATCGATCTGTGCCGCGGTCCGCACATGCGCGGCACCGGGGATGTCGGCACCGCGTTCAAGCTGACCAAGGTGGCCGGCGCGTATTGGCGCGGGGATCATCGCAACGCCATGCTCAGCCGCATCTACGGCACCGCCTGGCGCGACCAGAAGGAGCTCGACGCCTACCTGCATATGCTGGAGGAGGCCGAGCGCCGCGACCATCGCCGGATCGGCAAGGACATGGGCCTGTTCCATCTCCAGGAGGAGGCGGTGGGCAGCGTGTTCTGGCACCCCAAGGGCTGGAAGCTCTACCGGACGGCGGAGGATTACATGCGCCGGCGGCTGGATGCCGGCGGCTACCAGGAGGTCAAGACCCCGCAGCTGCTCGATCGCGCGCTGTGGGAGGCGTCCGGGCATTGGGAGAAGTTCCGCGAGCACATGTTCATCGCCCGCGTCGAGGACGAGGACAAGACGCTCGCCCTGAAGCCGATGAACTGCCCGGGCGCGGTG
This sequence comes from Rhodospirillales bacterium, assembly GCA_018971455.1. Classification (GTDB taxonomy): domain Bacteria; phylum Pseudomonadota; class Alphaproteobacteria; order Acetobacterales; family Acetobacteraceae; genus REEB85. The sequence goes on along the minus strand of JAGXAV010000238.1, from coordinate 3,407 downwards.
CTGATCTTCAACCAGGGCCTGCGCAGCTATCGCGAACTGCCGCTGCGGCTGGCCGAGTTCGGCGCCTGCCACCGCTACGAGCCGTCCGGCGCGCTGCACGGCATCATGCGGGTGCGGGCGTTCCTGCAGGATGACGCGCACATCTTCTGCACCGAGGCGCAGATCGCCGACGAGACGGTGCGCTTCGTCGAGCTGCTGTCCTCGATCTACCGTGATTTCGGCTTCCCGGGATTTGCCGTGAAATTCTCCGATCGGCCGGCGGTGCGGGCGGGGTCGGACGAGACCTGGGACCGCGCGGAGGGCGCCTTGAAGGAGGCGTGCGCGGTGGCCCGGGTGGACTACACGCTGAACCCGGGCGAGGGGGCGTTCTACGGGCCGAAGCTGGAATTCGTGCTGCGCGACGCGATCGGGCGGGATTGGCAGTGCGGCACGCTGCAGGTGGATTTCGTGCTGCCCGAGCGGCTCGGCGCGGATTATGTCGGCGAGGACAGCGCGCGCCACCGCCCGGTGATGCTGCACCGGGCGATCCTGGGCAGTTTCGAGCGCTTCCTCGGCATCCTCATCGAGCAATATGCCGGGCGGTTCCCACTCTGGCTGGCGCCGGTGCAGGTGGCGGTCGCCACCATCGTCTCGGACGCGGATGATTATGCGCGCGAGGTGCAGGCCGCGTTGCGGAGCGCAGGGCTGGCCTGCGTGCTCGACGTGTCCAACGAGAAGATCAACGCCAAGGTGCGCACGCACAGCCTCCAGCATGTTCCGGTGATCGCCGTGGTGGGCCGCAAGGAGGCCGAGGGCCGGATGGTGGCCTTGCGCCGGCTCGGCGGCGAGGCGCAGGAGGTGGTGCCGCTGGAGGAAGCGGTGCGCCGGCTTGCAGACGAGGCGATGCCGCCCGACATAGCAAGACTGCGCGAGATCGCTTGAACTGCGCCGATGGATTGAGCGATACAGGCGACGTTCGCCGGATGTTCGACCCGTCGGATGCCGCGCGGACCGAGTGTAACAGGAACAGGAGACGACCATAGCCAGAGGACCGATGCCCGCCCAGCCGAGCCGCGACGGGCCACGCGTGAACGAGGAAATCCGGGTGCCGCAGGTGCGGCTGATCGACCAGGACGGCGAGATGCAGGGCGTGATGAGCACGCGCGACGCCATCCTGCGGGCCTATTCGGTGGGGCTGGACCTACTGGAGATCAGCCCCAATGCCGAGCCGCCGGTGGTCAAGATTCTCGATTTCGGCAAGTTCAAATACGAACAGCAGAAAAAGAAGAACGAGGCGCGCAAGAAGCAGAAGGTCATCGAGATCAAGGAGATCAAGGTGCGCCCGAACATCGACGAGAACGACTATCAGGTGAAACTGCGCGCCATGAAGTCCTTCATCGAGGAGGGCGACAAGGTGAAGGTGACGCTGCGGTTCCGCGGCCGCGAAATGGCGCACCAGGATATCGGCATCAAGGTGCTCGAGCGGATCCGCGGCGACATGGATGCCCAGACCAAGGTCGAGCAGATGCCGCGGATGGAAAACCGGCAGATGGTGATGGTGCTGACGCCGCGCTGAGCGGGGGCGCGAGAGGACGGAAAGATGGCGGGTTTGGGCGATGCCTGGTCGGCGCGGGCGCTCGCGTCGTTGCGGATCGTGACGGCGTTGCTGTTTCTTCAGCACGGGCTGAACAAGTTCTTCGACTTTCCGCAGACCGCCGGGCACCACGTGCCGGCCATGTTCACCCTGGTGTGGTTCGCCGGCGTGATCGAGATCGTCGGCAGCGTGCTGGTGGCGCTGGGCGTGTTCTCCCGGCTGGCCGCGCTGGTGATGTCCGGTGAAATGGCGGTCGCCTATTTCCGGGTGGCCGCGCCGCACAGCTTCTTTCCGCTGATCAACCGCGGCGAGGAGCTCATCCTGTTCAGCTTCATCTTCCTGCTCGTCGCGGTGGCCGGCCCGGGCGCCTGGGCGGTTGATTCCAGGCGCTGAGACAACCGCTGCAAGCTACGGAATAGACAGGAAATTCGCCGTCGTGGATGCGCGGCTCACCAGGGCCTGAAGGGCCGGGTCCTGGTGGCCGTCGCGCGCGGTCAGCGCCTCCATCGGCACGAAATACTCGTGCGGGTGGGGCACCTGGCTGGCGGCGAAACCCTCGTAATGGCGGGCCTTGAGCCCGTACATCACCCGCATGTCGCGCACCGGCAGCACCAGGGGCTGGGCCGGCTCGTGGCGCAGCACGCCGGTGGCCTGCCAGCGCGGCATCGGGTCCGCCGGGGCGACCGGGGCGAGCAGCCAGGGCACGGGGCAGACGGCGAGCAGGGAATGGGTGCTGGGCGCGAAGCGCGAGCGCTTGTCGAGCAGGTTCTGCAGCGAGCCGCAGGCTTCGATGGCGAAGATGTCCGGCATAGGGTCGAGCGGCGTGCCGCCGAAATTGAGCCACAGGCCATCGGGCAAGGTGCGCAGACGGTTGCTGCCCGGAAATTTCAAGAACGGCTGGCAACCATTTGAAATTTCAGTTGGCCGTCCGCGAAGCCAGCCATCGACGCCGCCCGGCTTCGGGCGCAGCCCGGGCGGGCGCTGCGGCCAGAGGCGCAATCTGGCCCGCACCAAGGCGTCGAGCGAACGGAAGCCCGTCATTCCCATCTCTCCATTCAGGGCCGCCGCAAGCCGCAACTCCCGGTGGAACAGTAGCGGCGCTCACAACTTGTTGAAAGTCGTTTGTTAATAAAAATTGCGCATCAAGCAGCTATTCCATCGAAACTAACCAGATAATTCGTGGTGCGTTTGGTCATAAAATCTCATCAATACCTCATGAAAAACTTATAGATGGATTTTATAGTTATGTAATGCTTGTCGTTATATTTTTATTTCCAGGACGATAGGAGTGGCTCTGACTCGGTGGCGACGTGGGCGGTGGGTGGCCGATCACGGGGCTTAGACGCGCGGGCGACGATCGGGGCGGCCGGCGGTCACAAAAAAGCCCGACCGGCAGGGCCGGTCGGGCTTTCGTGGGCTCCGGCGATGGCCGGAGGGGTCAGCGCCGTTCGAGTGGCACGTAGTCGCGCTGGGTGGCGCCGGTGTAGATCTGGCGCGGCCGGCCGATCCGCTGGGAGGGATCCTCGATCATTTCCTTCCACTGGCTGATCCACCCCACCGTGCGCGCCACCGCGAAGAGCACGGTGAACATGCTGGTCGGGAAGCCCATCGCCTTGAGGATGATGCCCGAGTAGAAATCGACGTTCGGGTAGAGCTTGCGGCTGACGAAATACTCGTCGTGCAGCGCGATCTTCTCCAGTTCCACGGCGAGGTCGAGCAGCGGGTCGTCCTTGATGCCGAGCTCGGCCAGCACTTCGTGGCAGGATTGCTGCATGATCTTGGCGCGCGGGTCGTAGTTCTTATAGACGCGGTGGCCGAAGCCCATCAGGCGGTT
>JAGXAV010000237.1 GCA_018971455.1 Rhodospirillales bacterium | reverse complement strand
CGCCCGCCGCGCCGCGGTCGGCGCCCGCCGGCCCTTCTACCGGCGCCGCAAATCCTGCCCGTTCTCCGGCCCGAACGCGCCGAAGATCGACTACAAGGACGTGCGCCTGCTGTCGCGCTTCCTCTCCGAGCGCGGCAAGATCGTGCCCAGCCGCATCACCGCGGTCTCGGCCAAGAAGCAGCGCGAGCTGGCGCAAGCCATCAAGCGCGCCCGCTTCCTCGCCCTGCTGCCCTACATCCTGAGCTGAGGGAGAGCGATCATGGCCAATGTTGAACTGATCCTGCTCCAGCGCGTCGAGAAGCTCGGTCAGATGGGCGACAAGGTGCACGTGAAGCCGGGCTATGCCCGCAACTTCCTGCTGCCGCAGCGCAAGGCGATCCGCGCCAACAAGGACAATCTCGCCCGCTTCGAGGCCGAGCGCGTCCAGCTCGAGGCGCAGAACCTCAAGCGCCGCGAGGAGGCCGAGCGGGTCGCCGAGCGCGTCGGCGGCCTCGCCGTCGTCATCATCCGCCAGGCCGGTGAGTCGGGCAGCCTCTACGGCTCCGTCTCGCCGCGTGACATCGCCGAGGCCTGCACCGCGGGCGGCCTTTCGATCACCCGCCAGCAGGTGGTGCTCGCCCATCCGATCAAGACGCTGGGCCTGTCCACCGTCACCGTCGTGCTGCACCCCGAGGTGTCGATCCCGGTCACCGTCAACGTCGCCCGCAGCGCCGAGGAAGCCGCCAAGCAGGCCCGCGGCGAGTCGGTCAGCCGCGAGGCGGCCGAGGCCGAGGAAGAGGCCGCGCTCGAGGACATGCTCGACGCCGAGGCCGCCGCCCAGCCCCAGGAGTAGCGGGCGGCCCGTCCGGGCCCGTCCTCCTCGCCTCATTCGCAAAACGCGACCCCCCCGTGCATGGATCGCACGGGCGGGGTCGTCGTCGTGCTTGCTGTCCGCCCGCCGGTCGTTCCATCCTGACCCGTCATTCCTTCGACGGGATTGGAGGGAAAGATGCGGGTCGTGCTGGACCGTATCCTGAGACGCTTCATCGTGCTGGGCCGCCTGTCGATCCGCTGGCCGGACGGACGCACCACCACCTACACCGGAGAGCCGGGCCCGGAGGCCCTGATGGAATTGCGGGATTCCCGCACCATCCGCCGCCTGGTGCTCGATCCCGCGCTGGCGGTGGGCGAGGCCTATATGGATGAAGGGGTGGTGCCGATCGACGGCACCATCTACGACCTGCTCGACCTGCTCATCACCAACCTCAACGCCGAAACCTCGCACATGCCGATGCTGCGGCTGCGCGGCCGGCTTTCGGCCCTCACCCGCCGCATCGCCCAGTTCAATCCGGCCGGCCGGGCACGGCGCAACGTCGCCCATCACTACGACCTCAACGGCCGGCTCTACAGCCTCTTCCTCGACCGCGACCGGCAATATTCCTGCGCCTACTTCCCCCGTGGCGACGAGACGCTGGAGCAGGCGCAGATCGCCAAGAAACGCCACATCGCCGCCAAGCTGAAGCTCGACCGCGCGGATCTTTCGGTGCTCGACATCGGCTGCGGCTGGGGCGGCATGGCGCTGACGCTGGCGCGCGAGTATGGCGCGCGGGTCACCGGCATCACCCTCTCCACCGAGCAGCACGCCGAGGCGACCGCCCGCGCCGCCGCCGAGGGCCTGGCCGACCGCGTGACCTTCGAGCTGGCCGATTACCGCACCCTGCACCGCCGCTTCGACCGCATCGTCTCGGTCGGCATGTTCGAGCATGTCGGCATCGGCCATTACGGCCGCTTCTTCGAGACGGTGAAATCCTGCCTGGCGCCGGATGGGGTGGCGCTGCTGCACGCCATCGGCCGCAACAGCCCGCGCGGCGCCACCAACCGATGGGTCACCAAATACATCTTCCCCGGTGGCTACTGCCCGGCGCTGAGCGAGGTGTTCGAGGCCATCGAAGGCTCCGGCCTGGTCAGTACCGATGTCGAGATCCTGCGCCTGCACTATGCCGAGACGCTGCGCCACTGGCGCCGCCGCTTCGCCGCCAACCGTGACGCCATCGCCGGCCTCTACGACCAGCGCTTCTGCCGCATGTTCGAGTTCTATCTCGCCGCCAGCGAGCTGTCCTTCCGGCGCGAGAACCAGATGGTCTTCCAGATCCAGCTCACCCGCGACCAGAGCGCGGTGCCGCTCACGCGGGACTACATCTTCGAGGCCGAGCGCGCCGCGGCGCCGGCCGCCTGCGTCAGGTCCTGAGGCGCCGGCCGGTCGCCAGCACCGCGTCGGCCAGCGCCATCACGTCATCCTCGATGGTGCGGTGGTTGACGATGGCGGCGCGGATCGCCAGCCGCCCCCCGATGCGCGTGGTGGACGGCGCGAAGGCGCCGGATTCGTGCAGCTCCACCACGATATCGGCGTTCAGCCGGTCGAGGTCGGCGGCGGCCATCGCGCCGTCCGGACGGTAGCGGAAACAGACGATGTTGAGCCCGACCGGGGCCAGCAGCTCCAGCTCCGGCTCGTCGGCCACCCGCGCGGCCAGGGCGGCCGCCAGGGCGCAGCATTGCGCGACGACCTGCCCGAGCCGGTCGGCGCCGTAGGTCTTCAGCGTCATCCACACCTTCAGCGCGCGAAATCCGCGCGAGAGGTCGGGGCCGAAATCGCACGGCCAGGGATGCCCGCCGGCCAGCCCGCGCTTCTCGCGCGCCAGATAGGCGGCCTCGGCGGCGAAGGCATCGCTCTGGCGCGACGCCTCGCGCACCAGGATGCAGCCGGCGTCGTAGGGCACCTGCGCCCATTTGTGGAAATCGAAGGCCACCGAATCCGCCGCCTCGATGCCGTCCAGCATCGGCCGCAGCGCCGGCGACAGCATCGCCATGGCGCCGAACGCGCCATCGACATGAAACCACAATTTCTCGCGCGCGCAGAGCGCGGCCAGGGCGGCGAGATTGTCCACCGCGCCGATATCCACGGTGCCGGCGGTGCCGGCGACGAGAAAAGGGATGCAGCCGGCGGCGCGGTCCTCGGCGATGCGCGCGGCCAGCGCCGCCACATCGATGCGCCCGCGCGCGTCGCAGCCGATCATGCGCAGCGCCGCCATGCCGAGCCCGGCCATGTCCATCGCCCGCGGCAGGCAGCCATGCGCCGCCTGCGAGGCGTAGGCGACGAGCGGCGCGCCCTGCAGCCCGTCCGCGCGCACGCCGCGCCCGAGCATGGCCGTGCGCGCCACCACCACGCCGATGAAGTTGGCGATCGAGGTGCCGGTCACCAGCACGCCGGAGGCATCGGCCGGCAGCCCGAGCATCGCCGCCGCCCAGGCGATCACCTGCCGTTCAACGGCGATCGGCGCATGGTCGCGCCCGCCGAGATTGGCGTTCAGCCCGGCGGCCAGCATCTCGGCCAGCATGCCGATCGGCGTGCCGCCGCCATGCACCCAGCCCATGAAGCGCGGATGGCGATTGCCGGTGGCATAGGGCCGCACGAGGCGCTGGAAATCGGCATAGACCGCCTCCGGCGCCTGCGGCTCCAGCGGCAGCGCATCGCCCAGGGCCGCGCGCGCGGCGCCCGGCATCGGCCGCCACACCGCGCCCTCGCGCAGCCCGGCCATGTCGTCGAACATGTCGTCGAGCATGCGGTGGCCGAGGGCGCGCAGGCGCTGCCAATCCGCCGGATCGAGCCCGGTTTCCTCGAGCAGATCGGCGGCGGGGGGCGCGAACTGGTCCATCAGGCGGCAAGCTCCGTGGTGGCGTCGAGGCCGAGGGCGAGGGCGAGGCGGTCGAGGCGGCGGGTGACGCTCTCGCCGGCGAACACGCCGCTGCCCTCGGCGAGGTGCAGCGTCAGCCGGTGCCCGCAGGTCAGCCGCGTGCCGGCCAGCAGGTCCGGCGTGCCGGCCGAGAGCGTGTAGGCCAGCCGCAGCGCCACGCCAAGGATGGTGGCGTGGCGAATCGCCGCGGGCGTGAGCAGGGCGCGCGCGGTGTCGAGGAAGACGGCGTCGGGCTCCGCCTCGTAGCGCAGGGCCAGGGTGAAGCCGAGGAAGGCCCGGGCATGATGGTCGAGCCCGATGCCGGGCTGGCGCAGGATGCGCAGATAGGCCTGTTCGGCGCGGTATTCCGGGTGGTCGTGGCTGCCGATATCGGACATCCAGCAGGCTGCCTCGCGCAGCCGCTGCATCTCCGGCTCCTCGCGCTCGAACAGCGGCGCGGTCCAGGCGATCAGCGCCGGCGGCAGCGTCGGGTCGCGGCCGAGGCGGTGGGCGTAATCCTGCCCGGCGGCGAGAAGCGGGTCGTCGGCGCGCGTCGTCGCCGCGGCGATGCGCTGCATGTACCAGCCCTCGCGCAGCCCGTTGGCGCTGAACACCACCCGCCGCGCGCCGGTTGCGCGCAGCACCCGGCGCAGCACCACGGCGGCGAAAGGCAGGTCGTCCACCCGCCGGCGCGGCGCGCCGGGCAGGCGCTCCAGCGCCCG
>JAGXAV010000236.1 GCA_018971455.1 Rhodospirillales bacterium | reverse complement strand
CGGGGTTTCGGCTGGAGCAGCCAAAGGGGCGCGCATGACTGGGCGCGCTTCATCGCCGCCAAGGATCAGGAAATCAGCCGGCTCAACGGCGCCTATCGCCGGCTGATGGACAATGCCGGCTGCACGGTGTTCGAGGCCCGCGCGGTGTTCCTCGACGCGCACACGCTCGATGTCGGCGGGCAGCGGATCACCGCGCGGCACATCGTCATCGCCACCGGCGGCCGGCCGGTGCGCCCGGCCTTCCCGGGGGCGGAGCATTGCATCGTCTCCGACGACGCCTTTTCCCTGCCCCGCCTGCCCGAGCGGGTGACGATTCTCGGCGGCGGCTACATCGCCGTGGAATTCGCCGGCATCTTCGCCGGTCTCGGCGCGCAGGTCGATCTCGTCTATCGCCAGGCCCTGCCGCTGCGCGGCTTCGACGAGGATCTGCGCGAAGGGCTGGCCGAGGCGCTGGCGGCGGGCGGCATCACGCTGCATGCCGGCAAGACCATCGCCTCCGTCGAGGCGATCGGCGAGGGACGGCGCGTGCACCTGGCCGATGGCACGATGATCGATGCCGACCTGGTTTTCGCCGCCATCGGCCGCGCCGCCTACACCGAAGGCCTCGGGCTGGCGGCGGCGGGTGTGGAGACTGACGGGTTCGGCGCGGTGACGGTGGACGCCGCCGGGCGCAGCTCGGCCGAGAGCATTTATGCCATCGGGGACGTGACCGACCGGCTGAACCTCACCCCGGTGGCCATCGCCGAGGGCCACGCGCTGGCCGAGCGGCTGTTCGGCGCCGGGCCGCGGCACTGGCACCTCGACCGGGTGGCCACCGCGGTGTTCTCCAGCCCGCCGATCGGCACGGTGGGGCTGACCGAGGCGGAGGCGGCGAAGCTGGGGCCGGCGGACATCTACCTCGCCCGCTTCACGCCGATGCGCCACACGCTGAGCGGGCGGGCGCGCCGGACAGTGATGAAGCTGGTGGTCGATCAGGCGAGCGGGCGCGTGCTCGGCGCGCATATGCTGGGCGAGGACGCGCCGGAGATCATCCAGGGCCTGTCGGTCGCCATCAATGCCGGCGCCACCAAGGCCGATTTCGACCGCACGGTGGGCATCCATCCGACAGCGGCTGAAGAGTTCGTCACCCTGCGCACCCGCACGCGCGTGGCGGGCGAGCGCGCGGCGGCGGCGGAATAGGCAGGTTCCGGTTGACCGGCGGGAGCAGTATCGGTAGCCAAACCGGCCGTTTCAGTGGATAGAATGTGCCATGAACGCCCAATGGACCCCTGATACTTGGCGCGGCCGCCCGATCCGCCAGGCGCCCACCTATCCGGATGCCGCCCGCCTCGCGCAGGCGGAGGACCGGCTGCGGCGCTATCCGCCGTTGGTTTTTGCCGGCGAGGCGCGCCGGCTGAAGGCGGCGCTCGCGCTGGCCGCCGAGGGGCGCGCCTTCGTGCTGCAGGGCGGCGACTGCGCTGAGAGCTACACCGACTTCACCGCCAACATCATCCGCGACACCTTCCGCGTGCTGCTGCAAATGGCCGTGGTGCTGACCTTCGGCGCGTCCGTTCCGGTGGTGAAGCTCGGCCGCATGGCCGGCCAGTTCGCCAAGCCGCGCAGCTCCGACACCGAGACGGTGGACGGCCAGACCCTGCCCAGCTATCGCGGCGATATCATCAATGGCCCGGAATTCACCGCCGAGGCGCGGATCCCCGATCCGGCGCGCATGGAGACCGGGTATTTCCAGTCCGCCGGCACGCTCAATCTGCTGCGCGCCTTCGCCTCCGGCGGCTATGCCGACCTGCACGAGGTGCATCGCTGGAACCTCGGCTTCGTCGCCCGCTCGCCGCTGGCCGACCGCTATGCCGACCTCGCCCACCGCATCGACGAGACGCTGGCCTTCATGCAGGCCTGCGGCATCACCAGCCGCAACACGCCGCAGATCCATGAGACCGATTTCTACACCAGCCACGAGGCGCTGCTGCTGCCCTACGAGCAGGCGCTGACGCGCGTCGATTCCACCTCCGGCGACTGGTACGCCTGCTCCGCCCATTTCCTGTGGATCGGCGATCGCACGCGCCAGGTTGACGGCGCGCATGTCGAGTTCCTGCGCGGGGTGAAGAACCCGATCGGGCTGAAGGTCGGCCCCACGACGGAGGCCGACGACCTGCTGCGCCTGATCGACGCGCTCAACCCCGCCGATGAACCGGGGCGGCTGACGCTGATCAGCCGCATGGGGGCGGAGAAGGTCGAGCGCCTGCTGCCGCCGCTGCTGCGCGCGGTGCAGCGGGCCGGCCGGCGCGTGGTGTGGCTGTGCGACCCGATGCACGGCAACACCATCTCCAGCAATGGCGGCCTCAAGACCCGCAGCTTCGACGCCATTCTCGCCGAGGTGCGCGCCTTCTTCGATGCCCATTCCGCCGAGGGAAGCTGGGCCGGCGGCGTGCATGTGGAGATGACCGGGCGCGAAGTGACCGAGTGCATCGGCGGCGCCCATGGGCTCACCATGCTCAACCTCGCGGAGCGTTACGAGACCTTCTGCGACCCGCGGCTGAATGCCGAGCAATCGCTGGAACTCGCCTTCCTGGTGGCCGAGGAGCTGAAGGCGCGCCGGGTGCCCGCGCATACCCCGTCCGTCGCGGCGCAGTAGCCGGCATGGACGACACGCCGCGCCCGCCGACCCTGGCCGCGGACATCGCAGCCCGCACGGACGTCTATTTCAACCGCACCCGCGCCATCGTCTCCCGCTTCGGCGACCGGCACGTGACCTACGCGGTGTTCCTGCGCCGGCCGGTGATTTCGGCGCCCCGGCTGATGCTGGAATGGCTCGCCACGGTCGCCGCCGAGCGGGCCACCACATTCGATATCGACGTGACGCACCCCGAGGGCGCCTGGGTCGGCGCGGGCGAGCCGCTGGTGTACATCGCGGGCCGGCTCAGCGAGCTGTCCGACCTCGAGACGCTCATGCTGCAGAAGATCGGCGCCCCCTGCGTCGCCGCGCACAACGCCTACCAGATGTGTCTGGCGCTGCCATCGGTCGCGTTCCTGGCGATGGAGGCGCGCCACTGCGCCGGGGCCGAGATGCAGGAGATGATGGCCTACGCGGCGGCGGTCGGCAGCGCCGCGGCCTGCAAGGAGGGGGCGAAGGGCTTCGTCGGCAACGCCAATGACGGCACGGCGCACTGGTTCGGGGCGCCCGCCGGGCGCGGCACCATGCCGCATGCGCTGATCGGCTATGCCGGCTCCACCGTGCGCGCCGCCGAGATGTTCCACGAGACCTTCCCGGCCGAGGCGCTGACGGTGCTGGTGGATTATTTCGGGCGCGAGGTGAGCGACGGGCTGGCCGTCTGCCGCCGCTTTCCCGACCTCGCGGCGGCCGGGAGCCTCGCCGTGCGGCTCGACACCCATGGTGGCCGCTTCCTCGAGGGGCTGGACCCGGCGGAGAGTTATGCCGTGCTGGAGCGCCACGCGCCCGGCGCCATCCGCCGCTACCGCAGCGACACCGAGCTGCGCTACCTGGTCGGCACCGGCGTGTCGGCCGCCGCGCTCTGGCGCATGCGCGAGGCGCTGGACGCGGCAGGATTCGGGAAGGTGCGCATCATCGCCTCCTCCGGCTTTGGCGTGGACAAGTGCCGCGTCATGGCCGATGCCCGCGCGCCGATCGACCTGGTGGGCACCGGCAGCTTCATTCCCGAAGTGTGGAGCGAGACCTACGCCACGGCGGATATCGTCGAATATGACGGCGTGCCGATGGTCAAGGTCGGGCGCGAGTTTCTGCTGCGGCGGAACGGCGACCGCAAGCGGCAGGCTTAAGCTTCATCAAGCCGGGCGGGGGGCCGCGTGGCAGAGGGCTGCGCCGTCGACGCGGCGCAGCGGGTCGAACGGCGCCAGCCGCGCGGCGAGATCCTCGCCCTGGCCGGCCACGAGGTCGGCGACCAGCTCGCCGATGGCCGGGGTGAATTTGAAGCCGTGCCCGCCAAGGCCGCTGGCGATGATCGTGCGGGGCGAGCCCGGCAGGGCGCCGATGATGAAGCGGTTATCCGCGCTGGCGGCATACATGCACACGGCGCCGCGCAGCCACCGCCCGCCCAACCCGGGCAGGCGGGCCTCCAGCACGGATTGCACCTGCGCGATCTCGGCCGCGGAGATGGCGCGATCGAGCCGGTCGGGATCGATCGCCGGCGGGTCCAGCTCCAGGCAGCATTTGAGCCCGCCGCCCGGGCCGTCGATCATCGGCATGGCGTAGAAAAGCTGCCGGTCGTCCCAGACATGGATCGGGAAATTCCCGGGCGCGAAGGCCGCCGCGCGGGCCGCGGGGATGTCGAACCAGTGCTGCACCTGGCGCTGCACCTTGAGGCGCAGCCCGTGGCCCGCCAGCAGGCCGGGCGCCCAGGCACCGGCGCAGAGGACGAGGCGGTCGGCCTGAAAGCTCGCGCCATCGGTCCGCACGACGACGCCGTGCG
>JAGXAV010000235.1 GCA_018971455.1 Rhodospirillales bacterium | reverse complement strand
AGAAACTCGAACGCCGCCGCCGTGCAGCCGGGGGCGTGGCGGTCTTCCAACTCGACGATGAGGTTGGGCTTGTCGTCGCGCAGGATGCGCGCCGCGCCATGCAGCACGGCCATCTCATGCCCCTCGACGTCGATCTTGATCAGCCCGACCGGGCGATTGACCGCCTCATCGAGCGTGACGGTGCGGACGGTGACCAGGTCGAAGCCGGAAAAATCCCGGTCCAGCGGGTTGGCGCTTTCGATCGTGGCGCGCCCGAGGCCGGTATCCACCTCGCGCGGGATGCGCAGCGTGGCGGTGCCGGCCTGGCTGGACACCGCATCCGCCCGGAGGTCGATCGACCCGGCGAAGCGACGCCGCAGATGCGCCACCAGCGCCGGGTTGCACTCGAACGCCACGCAGCCGGCGGCATGACGGCGCATGAAGAAGGTGTAGTCGCCAAGATGTGCGCCGACATCGATGGCCAGGCGCGCGCGATCCGCCAGGGAAGCCACCAGGCGGATATACGGATCGCCCCAGCGATAGGCCTTGTAGGCGCCATACCAGGTGCCGACCGGGCCGGAGGCATCGGACAGAAGGCGGTCCATGAAGCGTGGTATCATGACAATCTTGTGCTGCTGGTCAGACCATTCCGGGGGTTGGCGTGAGCGTGGCCGCGTCGCGCCGGGGCGTGAGGGTTAGCGCGTCGCGCTGGTTGAGGCGTCCGAAGCGGCGGAGAAGATAATCCCGGACGCCCATGCGCACGGCACGGGCGAAGAGATCCTTCGAGACGATCCACCCGAGCAGCCCCCACCACGAACGCAGCTGTGCGCCGGAGGCCTCGGCCACGCCCCACACCGTCCATGGCAGGTGGCGGAGCATGGCGAGCCATCCCCGCCCGTTCGCCCCATGCTTCTCGTGGTAGAGGAGCATGTTGCGGACGCTGTAATAGGTTTTGATCGGCGCGCGGCGCCCGCCGAAGGATTTCGATTCCTTGTGCTGGATGCGGGCGCCCGCGTCGCAATAGATATGGCAGCCGGCGGCGACCGCGCGGCGGTTGATGTCGGCGTCCTCGAACAACAGAAAGAACCGCTCGTCGATCAGCCCGATCCGCCGGAACACGGACAAATGGGCGATCAGGCAGCAGCCGCTGGCCGTGTTGACCTCGAAGACGCCGGAGCGGTCTGGCACGGGCGTTGCCACCAGGCCTGGCGGTTCCGGGATTGTCGGGTCCAGCTGCGGTGTTTCGTCCGCGCCGTAGGATTCGATGGCCGGGTTCAGAATGCAGGGGCCCAGGGCCTCGGCCGTTTCCATCAGCCGCGCGACGGCATGTTCCGGCAGGATGGTGTCGTTGTTGAGCAGGCACACGGCGTCGTAATCGCGCTCGATCGCGAGGCGGATGCCCGCATTGTTGCCACCGGACCAGCCGAGGTTTTCGCCCAGCCGCAGAACCTCGACCGCGGGAAATTGCGCGGCGAAGGCGGGATCGAGCGGCTCGATCGCGCCGTTCTCGACGACGAGGGTATGGAAGTTCTCATAGGATTGCCGGCCGAGGCTGGCCATGCATTCGCGCGTATCCTCCGGCCCGCTGTAATGCAGCACGACGATGAGAAGGGACAAGCCCATGATCAGCCTAGGCCCCCAGCGGCTAGCTCGGCTGGTGGATGCGCGGCGGCGTCGCTGGCCGTGACGTTGGTGGTGCGTGCCATGCTATGCTCGTTCCGTTCGGCCCATCGGAGGCGCAGTCCTTTGAATCGCGGTGGTTTTTATCACCGCTATGGAGGCAGGTCGAATGGGTCCGCCGGCTCGGGCGTGGAAAACACGGAAAGGCCGCGCGACCGGGCGGAGCAGTTTCGCTGCGCGGCGGAGCCTGAAGCGCGCGGCCATGCGGGACATGCGCGCTACGTGCAAATCCCGTTCCGCGTCGTGCCAGCCATCGGCTGAGGGCCTGCCGGTTCTGCCGACGTCTGACCTCGGTGCCTCAATGGTGTCAGCGGCGATCCATTCGTACAATACTAAACGCTGACAATCTCACGCGCAGAACAGTATCGACCGGCCTGGGAAATCGACATGCCCCCTCTCGTTCAAGTCATCGTTCTCAACTGGAACGGCTATGCGGACACGCTGCGCTGCGTCGCGTCGCTGGAACAGCAGACATACCCGAATTTTCGCATCCTTGTGGTTGACAATGGATCGACCGATCAATCTCTGCCGGCTCTCGCTGCGCTGGGCGAGCGCGTGCGGTTGATAAGGTTGCCGGAGAATCTTGGCTACACTGGCGGCAACAATGTGGGGCTGCGGCATGCCTTTGCCGATGGGGCCGAGTTTGCCTGGCTGTTCAACAACGATGCCCTAGCCGAGCCGGATGTGCTGGCCAAATTGGTGGCCGCCTGCGAGGCTGATTCCGCCATCGGACTAGCCGGCCCGGCCGTACTTGAGTCCGCTGATCCTGGCGCCGACCGAACCGGCTGTGGCCGGGCGGATCTTGATATTCCGACCTACGGCCATGCCCGTGACGCCGAGCAAGCGCGCGATTGGGCGCTCCAGTGCCCGGATCGGATGACGGTGCATGGCACGGCCCTTCTGGTGCGGCGCCAATTGTACGAGGCGATCGGTGGTCTTGATGACACTCTCTTCGCCTACTAGGAGGATGTTGACTACTCCATTCGCAGTTCGAAGGCCGGACACCGCAATATATTTGTACCGGAAGCGCTGATCTACCATGAATCCAAGCCGACAGGCTCCGCGCCGGAATCGATAAAACCACACTATTATTATTTCATGTCGCGCAATGAGTTGCTACTTTGGCGCAAATTCTGCTCTAATGGGCGATTCGTCAAGGCGGTTATCTGGGCGTTACGGCGCCAATTGCGCCAGATTGCGCGCATGCCGGCGTACCCTGCGGGAATAGACGCTGCGCTGGCCGGGATGTGGCATGGACTGCGCGGGCACGGTGGACCGTACGAGCCCGCGCGGCACATGCCGGCGCTGCTGCGAGTGGCGCTTCGTTGCAACCCTAGGTTTTGGATTCGCTTGCTCGGTGACACGCCATCCGGCCAAGCGGTGTCCGACTTGGCTGGCGGCTCAAAATCGTGAGGGCATGACGCCGACCCGGTCTTGCTGCCCCCTATTGCCAACGCTCAGAGGGGTCGCGCTTCACGGCTGACGATGGACATAATTCGAAGGCTGGTCATTGGCGGCCTTCCAGACGAAAATCAGATTGTGCTCGAAGGCGATGCGGCTGATGCGCCGGCCGAGCGCCAGACGTTGCGGGTCCGTGCCCTCCAGCGTCAGGAACTCGGCATGGTTGAGGTATTTGGCCAGTTCGAGGAATTCGCCGTAGCAGGTGCGGGGAAAATCCGGGTCGGTGACATGCCGGCCGTCCCACTCGAAGCCCTTGACGGGTGTGGGCCAGAACGAGGTTTGCACATCCTCGATCACATAGACGCCGCCATCACGCAGGCTGTCGAACAGCGCGTGGAAGGTGAATATCTGGTGGGCGTTCTGGTGCGAGCCGTCGTCGATGATGATATCGAACGGGCCTTCCTTCGCTGCCAGCGTCGCGAGGTCGTCGGCCGAGCTTTGGTCCGTCGTGTAGATGCGGGTTCTGGCCCCTGCCAGATGCTGCTTCGGCTCGATATCGGCCCCGATGGTGGTTCCACGGGGGAAGTAGCAGCGCCAGGCGAGCAGCGAATCGCCGCTCAGCAGCCCGATCTCGAGCAGTTTCGTGCGCCGGTAGCGGAATGGCCCGAAGACCGCCGCATAGGCCGCGCCATAGGAATGCTCACCCGGCCGCTGCTTGTCCGAGCCGAACAGCGCCAGGATTCTCGCCAGAGGCAGCGGCAGCAACGACAGCACGCTGGCGATGGCATAACGGTCCCGATAGGTGGTGCGACGCTCACCTTTGGCGGGGTGGCGGACAAGCCTGCTCAGCAATGGCAGCACGTCGCGATCCTAAAAATGCATTGCTAGTTGAGGTCGAAATTGTCGCCGTTGAGCAGGGCTATTGCAAGAAAACATTGCGATTGTTGGCATAATTGCAATTCGAGGCTTCGAACACACCGGGAGTGACGATCTCTCCCAGCGCCAGCTTGTCCGTCGGCCAGATGGAACACGCCTTCGTCGGCCACAGGGGGGGCGGCGGTTGATCTCTCCAAAGTCAATGCTACCGGGCCAGTTCAATAATATTCCGCTCCGCGGCGCCGCGGGCAGCAAGGGGCCGGGGATAGCGTGCCAAGGCTGGCGCCGGGGCGGTCTGGGTTCCCATCGGGGCGAAAATCGTCCTGATTTTGCCCTGAATATGCGAGCTATCGTAGAGTGCCAGCGCCCGCGCGTTGGCGGCGCGCCCAATCGCCGCGCACGCGGCATCGTCGGCCAGAAGCCTGACACACGCCTCGGCCAGGCCGGCATCGTCGTCCCGCAGCAGAATTTCTGCGTTGTTCTTGAAAGCCAGCCCCTCCGCGCCGATCCGCGTTGCGACCATCGCCC
>JAGXAV010000234.1 GCA_018971455.1 Rhodospirillales bacterium | reverse complement strand
TCGGCGGTGCTGGTGCTGGGCCCGCAATTGCTGCTGCGCGCATGGCCCTAGCGCGAGAGATGAGCAACGGGCTGCAGGCAGCATTGCTGCTGGCCCGCGGGCGGCCGGAGGCGCGCGACATGCTGCGCGGGTCGGGCGAGGCGCTGGCGGTGGCGCGGCGCAGCTTCTGGGCGGCGGTCATCTGCCTTCCGGCCTTTCTCTGCCTGCATCTGATCGACTGGGCGCAGGCCGGCCCACCGGCGCGGCCCGGCCACGCGCTGGCGCTCGATCTGCTGGGTTATGCCAGCGGGTGGGCCGGCTTCGCGCTGGTCTCGCACCATATCGCGGCCATGCTCGGGCGCGAGCGGCAATGGCCGCAATTCATTGCGGCGTGGAACTGGTGCAGCCTGGTGCAGTATCTCATGCTGGTCGCCGCCGCGCTGCCGGTATTGCTGGGCCTGCCGGACATGGTGTGCGAGCTGGTCTGGCTGGTGGCGCTGGGGTGGGCCTTGTGGCTGGAATGGTTCGCCGCCCGGGTGATGCTCGACGTGCCGACGCTGACGGCGGTGGGCTTCGTCGCCTTCGACATCGCCATCGGCATGTTCATCGCCGGTTTCACCGCGAGTCTGGGCTGAGGGCATGCGCACCAGCCGCAGCATCACCGTCGTCGGCTGCCACGCGGAAGGCGAGATCGGCGACGTCATCACCGGGGGCGTGCTGCCGCCCACGGGGGCCACGATGTTCGCGCGCATGCAGACGATGCAGCGCGAGCATGACGATATCCGCCGCTTTCTGCTGTGCGAGCCGCGCGGCCATGTCGGCCGCCACGTCAATCTGCTGACCCCGCCGATCGACCCCGGCTGCGATGCCGGCGTGATCATCATGGAGCCGACCGAGTATCCGCCGATGTCCGGCTCCAATCTGATGTGCAGCGTCACCGTGCTGCTGGAGACCGGCATGGTGGCGATGCGCGAGCCGGAGACGGTGGTGATGATGGACACGCCGGCCGGCCCCGTGCGCGCGCGGGCGACATGCCGCGACGGCAAGTGCGTGTCCGTCGAGATCGAGAACGTGCCGAGCATGGTGCTGCTGCTCGATGCTGTGCTGGAAGTCGCGGGCCATGGCAGCATCATGGCCGACATCGCCTATGGCGGGATGATCTACGCGCTGGTCGACGCGACGAGGCTGGGCTTTTCCATTGTCCCGGACGAGGCGCGCGAGCTGGCCGTGCTGGGCGAGCGGGTGCGCCTGGCCGCGCGCGAACAGCTTCGCGTGGCGCATCCGGAAAACCCCGACATCGCGGGCGTTTCCATCGTGCAGCTCAACGCGCCCTTCGCGGGTGCGGGGCAGGTCAGCCGCAACACCTGCATCGTCGCCCCCGGGCGCTCGGATCGCAGCCCGACCGGCACCGGCACCTGCGCGCGCATGGCGGTGCTGCACGCGCGCGGGCAGTTGCGCGTGGGCGAGGGCATGATCCACGAATCGATCATCGGCTCGCGTTTCGAGGGACGCATTCTGGGCGAGACCGAGATCGCCGGGCGGCCGGCCATCCTGCCGGCGATTCGCGGCCGCGCCTGGATCACCGGCCAGCATCAGTATTTCCTCGATCCGTCGGACCCCTATCCGGCGGGCTATTTGGTGGCCGATACCTGGGGCGTTACTGGCGCCGTGACGCAGGACTGACCGCGCCGCGTCGGCCGCGCGTTTGTGCCGCGCTCAGAACAACGTCGCCTTCACCCGCTCATCGAGGCCGTCATCATAGGCCGCGCCGTTGATGCGGGCGGCGGTGAAATCGGCCAGCATCGTGCCGGTGCTGGGCAGCGCGCTGCGGGGGAGGCGCTTGTCGGGATTCCACAGATCGGCGCGCACCACGGCGCGCGAGCACTGGAAGAACGCGGTGCTGACATGCACGACGATGACCGAGCGGGGCGGCTTGCCCGCGATGGCGAGGCGTTCGAGCAGGACGGGATCGACCGAAATCTCCGCCAGGCCATTGACGCGCAGCGTCTCGCCGATGCCGGGGATGAGGAAGAGGATGGCGACGCGCGGATCAGCCACGATGTTGCGCAGGCTGTCGATGCGGTTGTTGCCGGGCCGGTCGGGCAGCAGGAGCGTGCGCGCGTCGGCGATCCCGACGAAGCCCGGCCCCTCGCCGCGCGGCGAGACATCCGGCGAGGCGGCGCCGTTGGTGGCCAGCGCGATGAAGGGGGCAGCCCGGATGAAAGCCTGGTAGTGCGGGTGGAGGTGATCCATCTGCTTGGCAAGCGACGCCTCGCCAGGCGGGGTCGTGTAGATGGCGCGCAGGGCGGCCTCGTCGCGAATGATGTGATCGGCGTTCATGCGCTTCCTCCCGACATTGGCGGCAATCCGATGAAATCGTCCTCGAGCTGGCCGGCCAGGCGCAGCAATTCTCCGTCCTCGCCGAACCGGGCGATCGCCTGCACGCCGATCGGCAGGCCCGCCGCGTTGCGGAACAGCGGAAGATTCATCGCCGGCTGCCCGCTGGCGCTGCACAGCGGCGTGAAGGCGGCGTAGTCGCCGAGCTGGCGCAGATAGGCCGGCGCGTCGTCGGTGTCGGTCCGCATCGTGCCAAGCGTCGCGGGTGGGCGGGAGAGCATCGGCGTCAGTACCACATCGAACCCGCGCATCTGGCGGGCGGCCGCGCGCACGATGGCGTTGATGCGCGCATTGGCACCGTGCAGCGCGATCGCCGGCGTGTGCTCCCAGCCCAGCACGCAGGCGCGCGTGACGGGTTCGATCTCACCGGCCTCGGCGGGCCGGCCGAGCGCCTGCTCGCGCAGCCGGATCAGGCCGGCAAGGCCGGAGAGCAGGATGGTGTTGCAGGCGTCGAAGAGTCCCGCGCCATCGATATCGAAGTGGAACGGGATGATATCATGGCCGCGCGCGGCGCAGAGCCGGCCCGCCTGCTCGACGGCGGCGATGCAATCGGGATGCACATCGGCGCCCGACCAGCTGGCGGTGACGAGGCCGATGCGCAGGCGGCCCGGCGGGCGGGTGATCTGGCTGGCGAACGCTTCGTCGGGCCGGGCGGTGAACCAGGGGGCGCCCTCATCCGGCCCGCCCGTGGCGTCGAGAATCGCCGCGCAGTCGCGCACGCTGCGGCTGATGCAATGCTCATGGCTCAGTCCCATCATGGCATCGCCGCGGTGCGGGCCGACGGCGTTGCGCCCGCGCGTTGGCTTCAAGCCGAGCAGGCCGCAGCAGGCGGCCGGAATGCGGATCGAGCCCAGGCTGTCGGTGGCATGGGCGGCCGGCAGGATGCCGCCGGCGACGGCCGCGGCGGCGCCGCCGCTCGATCCGCCCGTGGAATGGCCGAGCGACCACGGGTTGCGGGCAGCCCCGTGCAGGGCCGGCTCGGTGGTCGCCGCCATGCCGAGCTCGGGCGAGTTGGTGCGCCCGGCGAGGACGAAACCGGCGGCGCGCAGGCGCGCGATGGTGCTGCTGTCGAATTCGGATTCGCTCCAGGCGAACAGGCGCGAGGCGTGGCTAAGCGGCAGCCCGATGGCCGGGGCATGCAGATCCTTGATGGCCATGGGCACGCCGGTGAACGGCCCGTGCGGCAGGCCGGCGCGGATGGCGGCGCGCGCCGCATCGAAACGCGCGAGCACGATGGCGTTGAGCGTCGGGTTGACCGCCGCGGAGCGCGCGATCATCGCGTCCAGCACCTCCTCGGCGGCGACCTCGCGCCTGCGCACCAGGGCGGCCAGGCCCGTCGCGTCATGGCGCATGTATTCGGCGGGGGTCATGCCATGCTCACCACGGTGCCGATGCCGGCCGCGGCGGCGCGATCGAGGATGAAGGCCGCGGCGGCGAGATCCTGCGCGGCGACGCCGAGCGAGCGGTAGAGCGTGATCTCGGCGCGGTCCCGCCGCCCCGGCCGGGTGCCGCTCAGCACCTCGCCGATTTCGGCGATCGGGTGGTCGGGGCCGATCAGACCATCGCGCCGCGCCGCGATCACCTCGCCGGCCTGGTCTTCCAGCGAGGGCCGGTAATCGGTGAAGAGCCGCACCGATGGCAGGCAGGCCGCGGCGATTTCCTGCTTGGCGGGTATGCTCGCGCCGACGGCGTTGATGTGCTGGCCGGGGCGCAGCATGGCGGGCTGCACGAGGGGCGTCGGGCTGTCGGTGACCGTGCAGACGATATCGGCGGATGCCAGCGCCGCCGCGACATCCGGCGCCGTGTCGATGCCGTATGTCGCCGCGAAGGCCCGCGCCTTGCCCGGGTCGCGCGCCCAGACGGTGACGCGGGTCAGCGGCCGCACGGCGCGCATGGCGGCGAGATGGCTGTGCGCCTGCTCGCCGGCGCCGATCAGCGCGAGATGCGTGGCATCGGCGCGCGCCAGCACCCGTGTGGCCACCGCGCTGGCCGCGGCCGTGCGCAGGGCGGTGAGCTCGGCGGCATCGAGGCAGCCGCGCGCCAGCCCGGTTGCCGGGTCGAACACCACCATCAGCCCGGCATGGGAGGAGCGGCCGTGGCGGGGATT
>JAGXAV010000233.1 GCA_018971455.1 Rhodospirillales bacterium | reverse complement strand
CCTGCGCGCGCGCCTCGCGCAACCGGCGCACCGGGGTGGTGAGGTCGGGCGGCCCGGCCGGATAGACCAGCCGGTCCGTCACGGCCAGCCGCGCCGTCTTGCAGGCCTGGGCTTGCAGATCGCCCATATGGGTGCCGTCCAGCGTGTCCTCGTGCAGGATGACGATGCGCAGCGCCGCGGCATGGGCGTGCCATAGCGGGGCCAGCGTCCCGCCGATCGCGCCCACCGCGAGGGCGGCGAAATCGCGCGCCGGCGGACAGGTGCGAAAGACGTATTTGTAGCCCCGTGCCGTAATCGAATCAGCGATCGCCGTCAGCTCGAAATAGGGAATGCCGGCCAGCTCGCTCACCTGCGTCGCCGCCACCGACAGCGCCGACATGCCGGTGCCGAACAGCGCCGCCACCTTCGCCTTGCCGATCAGCTCCCCGGGCTGGGCGGCGGCCTGGGCGGGGTCGGGGGCGTCGGCCTTGACCAGGCGCAAATGGCGGCCGAGCAGCCCGCCCGCGGCATTGCGCGCATCGGTGGCCAGATCGAGCCCGCGAAGGCTCTCGTCGCCGAGTACCGCGCGCCCGCCGGACAGCGGAAACAGCGCGCCGATATCGATCGGCGGCGGCGCGGGCCGGGCGGGGCGGATCGCCGGCAGCGCCGCCGCCCGGGCGCGCTGCGGCGCGCGCGCGGCGACAAGGGCCGCTGCGAACAGCAGGCGGCGGCGGGTGGAGGGCATCGCGCGGGCCTCGTGTGGTTGGCGGCAATCGCCGGCAGTTTCCGCCTTGCGCCGCAGCCATGCAACCTCGCCGCCGATCGACGCTTGACGTGGTGGCGCGCCGGCCCGAGGAATCGCCCTCATCCCCAATGCCCGGAAAGAATATGTCCGCCATGGCCCTGCCCGACACCATGCGCTTCATTGCCGCCGCCGCCCCCGGCGGCCCGGAGGTCCTGCAACCGGCCACCGGCCCCTTGCCCGAGATCAAGCCGGATGAGGTGCTGATCCGCGTCATGGCCGCCGGCATCAACCGGCCGGATGTGCAGCAGCGCAAGGGCGCCTATCCGCCGCCGCCCGGCGCCAGCCCCGTGATCGGCCTCGAAGTGGCGGGCGAGGTGGCGCGGGTCGGCGCCGACGTGCGCGGCTACCGCGTCGGAGACCGCGTCTGCGCCCTCACCAATGGCGGCGCCTATGCCGCCTATTGCGCGGCCCCGGAGGCCCAGACCCTGCCCTGGCCGAGCGGCTATGACGCGATCCGCGCCGCCGCCCTGCCGGAGAATTACTTCACCGTCTGGGCCAATCTTTTCATGCTCGGCCGGCTCGCGCCCGGCGAGCGCACCCTCATCCACGGCGGCAGCTCCGGCATCGGCGTCACCGCCATCCAGCTCGCTCGTGAATTCGGCGCGATCGCCTACGCCACCGCCGGATCGGATGCCAAGATCGCCGCCTGCCTCGGCCTCGGCGCTGCCGCCGCCATCAACTACCGCACCGCCGACTTCCTGGACGAAATCAGGAAACTCACCGACGGGCGCGGCGTCGATGTCGTGCTCGACATGGTGGGCGCCCCCTATTTCCCCCGCAACCTCCGCTGCCTCGCCCTCGATGGCCGGCTGGTGCAGATCGCATTCCTCGAAGGCTCCAAACTCGCCGAGTTCGATCTGCTGCCGATCATGACGCGCCGCCTCACCGTCACCGGCTCCACCATGCGCCCGCGCACCACCGCGCAGAAGGGCGCCATCGCCGCCGAGCTGCGCGCGCGCGTCTGGCCGGTGCTCGCCGCCGGCCGCTGCGCGCCGGTCATCCACCAGGTCTTCCCGCTGGAACAGGCGGCGGCGGCGCATGCGCTGATGGAGAGCAGCGCGCATATCGGCAAGATCATGCTCGCGGTCGCGCCGTGAGCGGTGCGGTGCGGACCGCGCCGGCGATACCGGCGGCCGGGCTCGCGCAGCTGGCCGGCTCGGTGGTGCTGCTCAGCAGCGCCTGGCCGATCACCAAGGCGGCGATCGACACCGGCGCCGTGCCGCTGTGGTTCGCCGTCGGCCGCGCCGCGTTTTCGGGTGTCACCGCCTTCATCGTGCTGGGGCTGATGGGGCGGCTGAAACGGCCCCGCCGGGCCGACCTGCCGGCGCTGCTCGCGGTCGGGCTGCTCCAGCTCGCCGGCTTCTTCGCCTTCGCCCACGAGGCGGTGTCCTGGATCGCGGCCGGCCGCACCGCCATTCTCTCCAACGTCACGACCATCTTCATCGTGCCGCTCTCGCTGGTGGTGCTGCGCGAGCCGATCCCGGCACGGCGCTGGGCGGCGGCCGGTCTCGGCGTCGCCGGCGTGGTCGTGCTGATGGGGCCGTGGGCGATCGACTGGTCGGCGCCGGGGGTGCTCATCGGCCACCTGTTCCTGCTGGGCGCCGCGTTCTGTTTCTCGTTGGCAATGATCGTGGTGCGCCGCGCGCCACCGCGTTCCTCGATGCTGGAACTGCTGCCCTGGTGCTTCGCGCTGGCCACCTTGGTGCTGGCGCCGCTGGCGCTGTGGCGCGGCGGCGGCATCGGCACATGGTCGCCGACCGCGATCTGGGCAATGGTCTATATCGGCGGGCTCGCCGGTCCGGTCGGCACCTGGTGCGTCATGGAGGTCGCCGCGAAACTGCCGGCGATGGTGTCTTCCGTGGGCCTGCTGATGACCCCGGCGGCCGGCCTGATCCTGTCCACCCTGTGGCTGCACGAGCCGCTCGGCGCGGACCTGCTCGCCGGCTCCGCGCTGATCCTCGGCGGTGTCGGCTTCGCGGCATGGCCGCAACGCCGCCGATGAGGCCGCGGCGATGATCCTGCACAGCGTCGCGATGGGCGAGGGCGCCCCGGCCGTACTGCTGCACGGATTGTTCGGCCAGGCACTGAACTTCGCCACCGTGCAGAAGCGGCTCGCGGCGAAACACCGCATCGTCGCGATGGATCTGCGCAACCACGGCGCGAGCCCGCACGCGCCCGACATGCGCTACACCACCATGGCCGCCGATGTGCTCGAGACGATGGCCGCCCTCGGCCTGCCGCCCTGTCCGTTGATCGGCCATTCCATGGGCGGCAAGGTCACCATGGTCGCGTCCCTCACCGCGCCGTCGCGCGTCACCCGCCTGCTGGTCGGCGACATCGCGCCGGTGCGCACCCGCACCTCCTTCCGCCCCTTCGCGGCGGCGATGCTGGCGATGGCGCTGCCGCCCGGCCTCACCCGCGCCGCCGCAGACGCCGCCCTCGCCGCGGCCGTGCCGGACCGGGTGATGCGCGGCTTCCTCTTGCAGAACCTGCGAACCGGGGCGGCGCCGTTCTGGAAGATCGGCCTGGCCGACATCGCGGGCGGCCTCGATGACATCGAGGATTGGCCGATCAGTGCGGCCACCCCGTATGACGGCCCCACCCTGTTCCTCTCGGGGGCGCGCTCGGACTACATCCGCCCGGAACACCGCCCGCTCATCCGCGCGCTCTTTCCCAAGGCCCGTTTCGTCACGCTGAACGATGCCGGCCACTGGCTGCACGCCGACGATCCGGACGGTTTCGTCAGCGTGGTGAGCGCGTTCCTCGGCTGACTCAGGCCTCGGCCGTTTTCCCCTCATCGGCGGCGCGCCACAGATACCACGCCGCCGTGCTGCGATAGGGCGCGTAGAGCGCGCCGAGTTCGGCCAGCGCGCGCGGCTTGGGCTGGGCGTCCAGCCCGTGCAGCCGCCGATAGCCCTCGCGCACGCCGAAATCATCGACCGGCAGCACATCCGGCCGCCCGAGGGTGAAGATCAGCAGCATCTCCACCGTCCACCGCCCGACGCCGCGGATGGTGGTCAGCCGCTCGATCAGCGCCTCGTCGGACAAGCGGGACGCGGCGCGGCGCGTCGGCACCACGCCGGCCTCGGTCTTGGCCGCGATGTCGCGAATGGCGGCGACCTTGCTGCCTGAGAAGCCGCAGCCGCGCAGCGTCGCCTCCTCGGTCGCCAGCACCTGGGCGGGCGTCGGAAACGCCACCTCCGGATAGAGCGCCACGAAGCGCCCGGTGATGGTGCGCGCCGCCTTGCCGTGCAGCTGCTGGTGGGCGATGGCGCGCACCAGCGATTCGTAGGGCGACTGCCGGTCCGTCGCCAGCCCGCACGGCCCGACGCGGCGGATCAGCGCCCGCAGCTTCGGGCAGGCGCGGCGCAGATGGTTGAGGGCGGCGTCCATCCCGCCACTCTGTCATCCGATGGCGATCGCCGCCAGACCTGCGCCGAGCGAAATCAGAAACACCGGCCATCCCAGCCGCCAGATGCGCGCCGGCGTGGTGCCGGCGAGCCCGCCGGCGATGGCGGTCAGTTGTGGGGAGAGGATCAGGAACAGCGTGCCGTTCTGCACCGAGGGCAGCACCAGCCGGCCGAGCCCCGCAACCTGCCCGAGTGCGGCCTGCAAGGGCATCATCGCCGAGTTCGAGCCGACATTGGTGCCGGCGAAGAATCCCGCGACGCCCGCCAGCATGGGTGCCGCGAACGGGGCGGCGCG
>JAGXAV010000232.1 GCA_018971455.1 Rhodospirillales bacterium | reverse complement strand
CAGCGCCGCCAGCGCCTTCACCGGAAGCCGCAGCGCCGCCCATTCCCAGCAGGCCAGCCCGAGGCGCACGAAACCGAAGACGAGGCCCATGACGATGCCGATATGCAGCCCGGCGATGGCGAGCAGATGGGCGAGGCCGGCATCGCGGAAGGCCGCGCGGTCGGCCGGCGCGATGGCCGCCGTGCCGCCGGTCAGCAGCGTTGTCGCGATCGGCCCCTCGGGGCCCGGCAGCACCGCGGCGATGCGCCCCGCGATGGTCTCGCGCAGGGCCTGGATCCGCCGCGCCAGACCACCGCGCGCGGCCCGGGCCACCAGCTCCGCGGGGTCGAGCGCGAAGCCATAGGCGCCCATGCCATTGAAGAACGCATCGCGCTGCAGATCCCACGCCCCGGGCCAGGCCGGCGGGCTCGGCCGGCTGAGCAGGGCGCGCACGCGCAGCGTGTCGCCGGCGCCCACGGCCAGCGCATCGTCCTTGCGCAGCCGCACCCGCACCAGCCGCGCCAGCGGCGCCCCGCCGTCCAGACTGGCTGCCTCCAGCGTCACCCGTTGCCCCTGCGGCAGCGCCTCCACGGCGCGCACGATGCCGGTGACGAGGGTGGCGTGGCGCGGAATGGCCGGCATCGGCAGCGCCCGCCAGGTGGCGAACTGGCAGGAGGCAAGGCCCAAGGCTGCGGCGAATCCGCCCAGGCACAGCCCGCGCCAGCCCGGCCTTGCGCCCGCGAGGGTGAACAGGCCGCCCCAGCACGCCAGCGCCGCCATCCCCACCCAGGCCGGCGGTTCCCAGGTGAGCTGGAAATAAAACACCACCCCCGCCGCCATGCAGACCGGCAGCCACAAGGCCGCCCGGCCGCGCTCGGCCTCGATCCATGCGCCGGACACCACCGCGCGCGCCAGGGCCGCCGGGATTGCCATCTCGGGTTGCATCCCGGTCACGCTATCCGAGCCGCCCCTGTGCGCCAAACGGCTTCGTGTTATGACCCGGCTGTCGTACCCGGACCGAGACAAGATGACCATCCGCACCCGCTTCGCGCCCAGCCCCACCGGCCTGCTGCACATTGGCGGCGCCCGCACGGCGTTGTTCAATTTCCTGTTCAGCCGCCACCATGGCGGGGAATACCTGCTGCGCATCGAGGACACCGACCGTACCCGCAGCACGCCCGAGAACACCGCGGCCATCCTCGACAGCCTGGCCTGGCTCGGCCTCGCCCACGACGCGCCCCCGCTCTTCCAATCCACCCGCGAGGCCCGCCACGCCGAGGTGGCGCACGCCTTGGTCGCCGCCGGCACCGCCTATCACTGCTACATGAGCGCGGAGGAGCTTGCCCGCCTGCGCGCCGAGGCGCAGGCGGAGGGACGGCAATACCGCGTCGTCAGCCCCTGGCGCGACCGCGACGCGAAGGACGCGCCGGCCGGCGTGAAACCCGCCATCCGCCTCAAGGCGCCGCGCGAGGGGGAGACCGTCGTCGCCGATCTCGTGCAGGGCGAGGTGCGCGTTGCCAACAGCGAGCTCGACGACATGATCCTGCTGCGCAGCGACGGCACGCCGACCTACCAGCACGCCGTCGTCGTCGATGACCACGACATGGACATCAGCCATGTCATCCGTGGCGACGACCACCTCACCAACACCTTCCGCCAGGTTCAGATCTTCCACGCCATGGGCTGGCCGGTGCCGCGCTTCGCCCATGTGCCGATGATCCATGGCGCGGATGGCGCGAAACTCTCCAAGCGCCACGGCGCGCAGAGCGTCACCGAATTCCGCGACCAGGGATTCCTCCCCGAGGCGCTGTGCAACTACCTGCTGCGTCTCGGCTGGGCGCATGGCGATGCCGAGATCCTGTCCCGCGACGAGGCCATCGCCCTCTTCGATCTCGACGGCGTGGGCCGCTCGCCCGGCCGCATGGACTACACGAGGCTCACCCAGCTCAACGGCGTATGGATCCGCCGCGCCGACGATGACCGGCTGACCGCCGAGACCATGCAGCGCCTGGCCGGCCACCCGGCCCTGGTGCTCGACGCCGAGGCCGAGCAGCGCATCCGCCGCCTGATGCCCGCCCTCAAGGACCGCGCCAAGACCCTGGTGGAACTCGCCGACTCGGCGCATTTCCTGGCCCACAAGCGGCCGCTGCCGATGGCCCCCAAGGCCGCCGCCGCGCTGACGGCCGACAGCCGGGAGATGCTGCGTGGCCTCGCCGCCATCCTGGCGGCCACGGAGTTCGCGCCCGAGCCGATCGACGCCGCCCTGCGCGCCTTCGCCGAGCATCACGGCAAGAAGCTCGGCGAGATCGCCCAGCCTTTGCGCGCGGCGCTGACCGGCAGCACCATCAGCCCCGGCATCGACGCCGTGCTCATCGCCCTCGGCAGGAGCGAGGCGCTCGCCCGTCTCGCCGCCGCCTGACATCCCCCCTGACCCGGAACAAGACATGCGCCAACATCGAATTGCCGCCATCCCCGCCGACGGCATCGGCCCCGAGGTGATCGACGCCGGCCTCGAAGTGCTCGAGGCCCTGGCCGCCCGCGACGGCGGGTTCCGCCTCGCCGTCGATCGCTTTGACTGGGGCTCGGCCTATTACCGCCGCCACGGCGTGATGATGCCGCAGGACGGGCTCGCCACCATCAAATCGGCCGACGCCATCTATTTCGGCGCCGTCGGCGCGCCCGACATCCCCGACCACATCACCCTCTGGGGCCTGCGCCTGCCGATCTGCCAGGGCTTCGACCAGTATGCCAATGTCCGCCCCACCCGCATCCTGCCCGGCATCACCAGCCCGCTGCGCAATGCCGGGCCGGGCGATCTGGACTGGCTGATCGTGCGCGAGAACAGCGAGGGCGAATATTCCGGCCATGGCGGGCGCGCCCATCGCGGCCTGCCCGAGGAGGTGGGCACCGAGGTCGCCATCTTCACCCGCGTCGGCGTCGAACGGATCATGCGCTTCGCCTTCGCCGCCGCCCGCAAGCGGGCGCGCAAGCACCTCACCGTGGTCACCAAATCCAACGCCCAGCGCCACGGCATGGTGATGTGGGACGAGATCGCCACCCTCGTCGCCGCCGATTTCCCGGACGTCACCTGGGACAAGGAGCTGGTCGATGCCATGACCATGCGCATGGTCGGCAAGCCGCGCTCGATCGATACGGTGGTCGCGACCAACCTGCACGCCGACATCCTCTCCGACCTCGCCGCCGCCCTGGCCGGCAGCCTCGGCGTGGCCCCCACCGGCAATGTCGATCCGCAGCGCCGCTTCCCCTCGATGTTCGAGCCCATCCACGGCTCGGCCTTCGACATCACCGGCAAGGGCATCGCCAATCCGGTGGCGAGCTTCTGGACGGCGGCCATGATGCTCGAGCATCTCGGCGAGGACCGCGCCGCCACCGCCCTGATGACCGCCGTCGAACAGGTCTGCGCCGCCGGCATCCTCACCCCCGACATCGGCGGCAAGGCCACGACGAAGGAGGTCACCCGCGCGGTGTGCGAGGCGATCAAGGGAAGCAACGTCGCCGCCTGATCCAAAATAATCTCGCGCGCCACCGAATAATCCCGGCCGCCTGCCGGTCTCCTCCTCGCAGCAACCCCTGCGAGGAGGCCCGCGCATGACCCGAATTGCCGACCAACCCGCCGCCACGAGGCGTGGCATCCTGGAATGCATGCTGTGGGCCGGCTCCGGCGTGCTGTGGACCGTGGCGGGGGGCGTGCCGCGCTCGTCGCTCATCGGCGATCCCGCCGCCGCCGCCACCACAGGCTTAAGTTTCGCCCAGATCAGCGACAGCCATATCGGCTTCCACGCCCCGGCCAATCCCGACGTCACCGCGACCCTGCAACAGGCCGCCGACCAGGTGAAGGCGCTCGGCGCGCGGGCCTCGATGCTGATCCACACCGGCGATGTCAGCCACCTCGCCCGCGCCGCACAGTTCGACACCGCCCGCCAGATCATCGCCGCCATCGGGCGCGATACCCATTTCGTGCCCGGCGAGCACGACGTGCTCGGCGATGGCGGGCGCGGCTTCTTCGCCCGCTTCGGCCGGCCGGGGGCGCCGCCCGGCGGCTGGTACAGCTTCGACCAGCAGGGCGTGCATTTCATCGGGCTGAACAACGTCTCCGATCTGCGCCCGGGCGGCCTCGGCCGGCTCGGCGCCGAACAAATGGCCTGGTTGCGCACCGACCTCGCCGCCCGCCCGGCCAGCCAGCCGATCGTGGTCATGGCGCATATCCCGCTCTGGGCGGTTTATCCGGCCTGGGGCTGGGGCACCGACGAGGCGGCGGACATCCTTGCCGCGCTGCGCCGCTTCGGCTCGGTGACGGTGCTGAACGGGCATATCCACCAGGTCCTCCAGAAGGTCGAAGGCCACGTGTCCTTCCATACCGCCCTCTCGACCGCCTTCCCGCAGCCGGCGCCCGGCACCGCCGCCCATCCCGGGCCGATGACCCTGCCTGCCGGCCAGCTTGGCCATGCCCTCGGCACGGCCCGCGTCACCTATGTTCCCGGCAACACCCGGCTCGCGGTGATCCAGTC
>JAGXAV010000231.1 GCA_018971455.1 Rhodospirillales bacterium | reverse complement strand
ACCGTGTGCACGGTGACGTTGGCCGCCGCGTCGGCCAGCTTGCGGCGCAGCCGGTGCACCAGCACCTCGACGGCGTTGGAGCCGAGCAGGCTATCGAAATTGTAGAGCCCCTGTTCCAGCGCCTCGCGCGTCACCACCCGCCCGTGGCCGCGCAGCAGCGTCTCCAGGAGCGCCGTCTCGCGCACCGACAGGGCGAGCGGCGCGCCATCGGCGGTGGCGCTGCGCGCGGCGGTGTCCAGCACCAGATTGCCGAGTTCCAGGCGCACGCCGAGTGCCGCGTTGGGCCGGCGCAGCAGGGCCCGGATGCGCGAGATCAGCTCGGGCATGTGGAAGGGCTTGGTCAGGTAGTCATCGGCGCCGGCATCGAGGCCGAGCACCCGGTCGTCGAGCCCGTCGCGGGCGGTCAGGATCAGCACCGGCAGCGCATTGCGCCGGTCGCGCAGCCGGCGCACCAGGGCGAGGCCGTCGCCGTCGGGCAGCGCGAGGTCGAGAATCGCCGCGTCATAGGGGGCGAGCGCCAGATGGTCCTCGGCCTCGCTGAGGTCGCCGGCGAGATCGACGGCAAACCCAGCGCCCTCCAGCGCCCGGCGCAGCAGCACGGCGAGTTCGGCTTCGTCCTCGACGGCGAGCAGGCGCATGGGCGGGGTTCCTGGCGAGTGCCGAGTGTCACAGAAGGAGATTACGCCGCGCTTACGATCGGGTTTCGCAGGCGCGGGTGCAAGCCGGCGGCAAACACCCTATCTTGGCGGCATGGACCTCGATTTCACCGACCAGGACATCGACCGCTACTCGCGCCACATCCTGCTGGCCGAAGTGGGCGGCGTCGGCCAGGCGCGGCTGCGCGCGGCGCGGGTGCTGGTGGTGGGTGCCGGCGGGCTGGGCAGCCCGTTGCTGCTCTACCTGGCGGCCGCCGGCGTTGGCACCATCGGCCTGGTCGATGACGACGTCGTCGATCTGTCCAACCTGCAGCGCCAGATCGCCCATGGCGTGGCCGATCTCGGCCGGGCGAAGGTGGAGAGCGCGGCCGCGGCGGCGCACGCCATCAATCCCGGCGTACGCATCGAGGCGCACCGGATGCGGCTCGATGCCGGGAACGCGCTCGACCTCGTCGGGCGCTACGACATCGTCTGCGACGGCACCGACAATTTCGCCGCCCGCTTCCTCGTCGCCGATGCCTGCGTGCTGGCGCGGCGCACGCTGGTCTCCGCCGCGGTGCTGCGCTTCGAGGGCCAGCTCTCGGTGTTCAAGCCGCATGCCGGCGAGGGCTGTCCGTGCTATCGCTGCCTCTACCCCGAGCCGCCGCCGGCCGGGCTCGTGCCGAGCTGCGGTGAGGCCGGCGTGCTCGGCGCGGTGACCGGCGTGATGGGCACGTTGCAGGCCACCGAGGTGCTTAAGGAGATCCTCGGCATCGGCGAGAGCCTGGCCGGGCGGCTGCTGCTGTGGGACGCGCTCGGCGCGCGCATGCGCACGATCCGCCTGAAGCGCGACCCGGCCTGCCGCGCCTGCGGGCCGGGTGCCGTCCTGCGCGATCTCTCGGCGCATGCCGGGCAGGCGGGTGCTGGGCAGGCGGGGCCGGCCTGTGCCGTCTGAGGCGCTCGGCATCCTGCTGATCTCGGGCGATCACGAGCGGGCGCATTACGCCTTCGTGCTGGCCAGCGGGGCGGCGGCGATCGGGCGGCGAGTGGTGCTGTTCGCCACCAACCAGGGTTGCCGCGCGCTGCTCGCGGACTGGTCCACGCTGGCCGGTGCGGGGCGCGAGGCCGAGGTGGTGGCGCGCGGGGTTGGCGGGCTGGACGAATTGCGCGGCGCCGCGGCCGAGCTGGGCGTGCGGCTGATCGCCTGCGAGGCCGGATTGCGCATGGCCGGACTCGACCCGGCCGCGCTGGCGCCGGGCGTCGAGGTGGGCGGCGTCGTGACCTTTCTCGAAGCCGCCGCCGCCGGTCAGCTCATTTCGCTGTAGCTTCCTCGTCGATCAGGGCCGTGTAGAGCGCGCGCAGGCGCTGCGTCAGCGGCCCGGGCACCGCGGGCAGGGCGCGTCCGTCGATGGCGCGCACCGGGGTGACGCCGCCGAACGTGCCGGTGACGAAGGCCTCACCGGCGGCGGCGAGGTCGTAGGGCGCGTGGCGGCCGATTGCGAGCGGGATGGCGTGCGCGCGGCAGAGGGCGACGATGTGCGCGCGCGTGATGCCGGCGAAGCAGGAGCGGTCGTCGGAGGTGCAGACGACGCCGTCGCGCACGAAGAAGAAATTGGTGGCGTTGCAGCTGGCGATGAAGCCGGCATCGTCGAGCATCAGCGCCTCGTCCGCGCCGGCCTGGCGGGCCTGCAGCAGGGCGATGATGAGCGGCAGGCGGCTGTGCGAATTGAGCCGCGGGTCGAACTGGTCCGCCCGCGTGACGCGGTTGGCCGCGGTGGCGAGGGTCAGGCCATGGCGCGCGAGATCGGGGTGCGGCAGCTTGAACTCGGCGACGATCACCATGGTCGCGGGGCCGATGCTTTGCGCCGGATCCTGGCTCGGCGTGCGCTTCTCGCCGCGGGTGACCATCAGGCGCAGATGCGCGCCGTCGGTCATGGCATTGGCCGCGCAGAGCGCGTGCAGGCGGGCGGTGATCCCGGCGCGGTCGAGCCCGACATCGAGGCCGATCGCCGCCGCGCCCTGGAACAGGCGGTCGAGATGGGCTTCGAGGAAGAGCAGCCGGCCGCGATGCAGGCGCAGCCCCTCCCACACCCCGTCGCCGGCGATGAAGCCCGCGTCGAACACCGAGACGCGGGCTTCGTGGCGCGGCACCAGCGCGCCGTTCACCGAGACCAGCACGGCGGCGTTGCGCGGATCCTCGGCGATGTCCTGGCTGCCGGCCACGGGCTATTCCAGCGGCGGGGCTGCGAGGGCCGCGCGCAGGTCATGCCCGTTCGCCGCCGCCCGGCCATGGGCGCGCCACAGCAGCAGCACGGCGACGATGGCGGCGACGAAGCTCTGGAACAGCGGCTGGAAGACCATCGGCGTGTTGGGCACGATGGCGATGGCGTAGATCAGCACCGCGGTGACGATGATCGAGCCGATCGCCGCCGGCACCATCCAGGCATCGGCGACCAGCCGGTCCGCCCAGCCCTGGTCGGCGCGGCGGGCGCCATAGCGCAGCCGCAGCGCGCCGATGCCCACCAGCATCCACACCAGCAGCAGGCTGAAGGAGCGGATCACCACGCCGAGCGACCAGCCGACGAAGACCGATTGCAGCAGGAACAGCGAGGCGAGCGCCGCGGTCAGCGCCAGCGCGCCGGAGGGGGCGTGGCTGTCCGAGGTCTCGCCCAGCCGGCGCGGCACCAGCCCATCCTGCGCCCAGGCGAAGAGCAGGCGCGAGCCGGTCATCAGCTGCGGCCCGAGCGTCTTGCCGACGATCAGCGCCACCGAGAAATTGAGCAGCACCGAAATCCAGTGCGGCGCCACCAGACCGACCAGCCCCGGTGCGGTGACCAGTTCGGAATGCTTCTGGGAGATCAGCGCGAGAATGGCCCACCAGGGCGCTGCATGCAGCAGGGCGGCCGAGACCAGGGTGTAGAGCACCAGCGCCACCAGCCAGCCCAGCACCACGCCGCGCGGCATCACCCGCTCGGCATCGCGCGCCTCGCCGCCCAGGGCGGGTGCCGCCGAGACGCCGCCATAGGCGAAGATGAACAGGCTGCACACCGACAGGAAGCTCATCAGATCGACGGAGGTATCGCCGGCGGGTGGGGCGATCGGCTTGCCGGTGCGCGCCGCGGCCAGTTCGACGAAATGCGCCGGTGTGGTGAGGAAGCCGATCAGCGTGATGACCAGGGCGGTGGCGACGATGATCCACAGCAGGATCGAGACGAAGCGGCCGTAATGGTGCACGCCGGCGGCATGGATGCCGTAAACCAGCCAGATCGCCGCCAGCCCGATGATGGTGCGGCCGAGCGGCGTGGTGATCGCGGCCGCGGGAATGCCGACGCTGCCGATCGCCTGGGCGAGGAAGGTGGAAAAGGCGAAGGCGATGAAGCCCATCGCGGCGGTCAGGGAAATCCACCACAGGAAGCTGACCACGAAGCCGACCGAAGGGCTGACGCTGCGCACGATCCACACATAGGCCGAGCCGGCGCGCGGCATGACGCGCGAGAAGCGGGCGAACATGTAGACCTTGGTGATCAGCACCAGGCCGGTGAGGAACATCGCCAGCGGCACCAGGCTGCGCACGCCGGGATAGACGCCCAGGCTCTGCACGGCGACGAAATTGATGCCCGCGCCATATTCGCCCGCCACCGCCGAGGCGATGATGGCCAGCAGGCCGACGCTGCGCCGCAGACGAAATCCTGGGTCTGACATGTCCCGTTCCCTCTTGTTGGCCCCCGTCTTATTGGTTCCTGTCGTCGCGGCGATCCGCCGGCGCGGCGTTCTAGGGGGCGGCCGCGTGGCCAGTGTGTTGGGCGCGCCGTCTGCCTGTCAACGCCCGGCGTCCGGCCCGCCGATGCGCCCGGCGATGGGCCTTGACCCGATGCG
>JAGXAV010000230.1 GCA_018971455.1 Rhodospirillales bacterium | reverse complement strand
GCCGGCCAGGAACAGGCTGATCTGGTCGAGCGCGAAATTGTTGTTCGGCCCGTAATGCTGCGGCACCGAGCCGGCCGGGAAATCCTTCGCGGTGTTGTTGAACGAGCCCAGCACCATGCCCGACAGCGGAATCTTCGACCCCAGGCCGTCACCGCCCCGCGTCGTGAAGCCGCTCAGCTTGAAGGCGCGCCCGAAAGGGGTGAGCTGCGGGCCGAAGGCGCCGATATGACAGGCCGAGCATGGCTGCCCGGTCTGCGCCGCGAAGTTCGGCAGCGCCCATGCGTTACCGGCTGATCCCAACAGGCCCGCGCCGGCGATGCCCGCACAGGTGAGTGCGTGCTTTAACAGGCCACGCATGTATTGCCTCCATCGTGTCGTTGCGACGTTGTCGTCGCCAGCCAAAATCCTCGGCGGCGGAGTCGCGGTCATTGACATACATCAACTCCGCCGCCGCCAGCCCTCAGTGCAGTGTCGCGAGATAGGCGATCAGGTTGGCGCGCTTGGTGGCGTCCTTCAGCCCGCCATAGGTCATCGTGGTGTGCGGCACGACCTGCTGCGGCGCGGTCAGGTACTTGTCCAGCGTCGCCTCGTCCCAGGTCAGCCCGTCCGCCTTGTTGGCAGCCGAGTAATGGAACTTGGCCTCCGTGCCGCTCTTGCGGCCGACCACGCCGAACAGGCTGGGCCCGGTCATGTTCTTGCCCGCCACCACCGAATGGCAGATCGAGCATTGCTGCTTAAAGATGGCCTGGCCGGCGGCGGGGTCGGCGGCATGGGCCGCGGCGCCGACCGCCAGGCCGGCAACGAGGACGGGCAGTGCAAAAAGGATGTGTTTCATCGGGCCTTCTCGGTGAGGGTGGAACACGGCGCACCATACGGCGCCGCGCTGCCGCATATTTGATCTAAATCAACGTGCGACGGCGCAAACCCTACGCCGACCACCGCTCCCGCACCACTGCCGCCACGGGCTCCAGCCAATAGCTGCCGCTGATGGCGACGGTGAATTCCAGCTCCCCTGCCCCATCCACGGCGATGCGGCCATCGCCGTCGGTCCAGCGCCACTCCGCCTCGACCGCGCGCCACCCGGCATCGAGCCGCCGGTCGTCCAGGCGCAGGGCCTGCCCGTCCAGGCGCAGATCGCAAACCGCCACGCCCAGGGCGCGGCTGTCGCCCTCGCCCAGGGCGCCGCTTTCGGCCAGCAGCGCCGGCACCCAGCGGCGCGAGCCGATCCGCACTTCCCGCGCCCCGCGCGGCAGCGCCACGCGCCAGCTTCCCGCCGCCAGCGTCAGCCGGGCGGGCTTGCCATCGACCAGCACGGTCAGCCCCGCATCCCGCGTCCGCGCATGGCCCAGCGCGCCGGTGCGCGCCAGCAGGACGCGGCGCAGCGCGGCGAGCGCCTCGCCCGCCACCACCAGCGGCGCGCAGCCCTGCCGCGCCCACACCGCGCGGGCGAAATCCGGATGAAGCTGCATGGCTGCCCCGCCCTGGGCGAAGGCCTCGCGGTTGCCGGTGTCGAGATAGCTCTCGCAGGCCAGCCCCTCGGCCAGCAGCACATCGTGCGCCGCCAGTTCGACATGGCAATAGGTCACCCGCGCCACGCTCTCCTGCACGATGGTGGCGCCGTTCAGCAGGTAGCGCACGGGCACCAGCACGCCATCGGCGAACACCGCATGGTCGGGCGACAGCACCAGGTCGCGCTGCGGCACGCCGTCGGCAAACGCTCCGGCGCGCACCCGCACCGGCAGGACATCCTGCGGCCGGCGATGGTGCCGGCAATCGACCTGCCGCCGCCCCACCCAGCGCACCGCGGCCGTGCCGCCACGCGCCAGCGCCACCACGTCGCCCGCGTGCAGCGCCTCGACGGCGACCTCGCCGCGCGGCGTGAGGATGCGCGTGCCGGCCGCGAAACAGGGCACGATGTCGGTGCCGGTGCCGGCACTGTCGGCAACCAGGTTGAAGGTGGTCGCAGTCGTCGTCGGGTCGAAGGTGAGGGCCGCCTCCACCGTGCCCGAATCGCTCACCGTCAGCACATGGGTGGTCGCGTTGTAGCTTCTGGTCTGCGTGCCCGAATGCGCGACCCCGAACAGGTCGATCGTCCGCCCCGGCTGCCAGCCATGGATGGTGCTGGCGACGAAATTGGGCGCGTGCAGGCCCAGCACCTCGCCGAGCCCGCTCGACTGGAACAGGATCGCCTCCGTGCTCGGCGTGGCCAGCACGTCGAGCTCCGCGCCGCCGGCCACCGCCAGCGTGCCGGCCCCGCCGATCTGCCCGGTTCCGCCGACCGACAGCGTGCCGCCGCTGGCGACGATCACCCCCGCATTGGTGCTGGCGCCGCTGACCGCCACGCTGCCGAAGCCCGAAATCTGCGAGGCCGCGCCGAGATTGAGCACATTCGCCGTGAGCGTGCCGCCCGCCAGCGCCACCGCCCCGCTGCCGCTTCCGGCCGAGCCGATATCGAGCGACCCGCTGACGTTGATCACGCCGCCAGCCGCCAGATTGGCCGCCCCGGTGCCGGCCACGCCGAGGCGCAGAGTGGCGCTCTGCATGGTGAGCGTGGCGCCGGCCCCCACCTGGAGGGTGCCGCTCGCCCCCAGCGTCTCGCCGACATCGATCGTGCTGCCCGTCACCGAATACTGCGCAAGGCTGCCGAGGATGAACGCCCCGCTGCCGGAATTCCCCACGATGACGTGCACGCCGCTGAGCTGCGAGGTGGCCCCGGTCAGGTTCAGCGTGCCGATGGCGCCCACACCGTCGCCCAGCACGATGCTGCCCGCCGACAGCGACCCCGCATCGATCTCGACCGAGCCGTGCCCGGCCCCGCCCACCGTCAGCACGCCGCTATCCGTCACGGTGGCGCTGTGCTCGACCAGTATCGTCCCGACGCCGGAGGTGGCGCTGCCCAGCACCAGTGCGGCCGCCGAGACGGCGCCATTGCTCGTCGCCCCCGCCGCCAGCGTGCCGGCCCCCACCGTCAGCGTGCCGGCCCCGGCAGCACCCCCCGTCAGCGTGCCGACGACACCCCAGGTCGACCCGGCATCCTCGACGACGGCCGCCCCGCTGCTGCCGCCGAGCGCCGCGATCACCGAGCTGCCGCTGTCGGTCACCCCCGCGCCGAAGCGCAAGGTGAAGGCGCCGACGCCGCCATCGCCGATGGTCATGCCCACCGCGCTGCTGACATTCCCGCTGGTGCCGGCCACGCTCAGCGTGCCCTGATCGCCCGCGCCATAGCCGAGGATCAGGCTGGTGTCGCTAACGCTGCCGCCCACGGCGCCGGCCGTGGCGACGCTCAGCGTGCCGACGCCGGTGCCCGACGGCCCGTCGCCGACGATGATCTGGCCGGCCGACGCGGTCATCGAGGCGCCGCTCACCATCGCCACGCCATTCACCACGGCGCCCAGCGTGCCGGTGGCCAGCGTCGCATCGGTGGCGCCGGACAGCGTCGCCACCGCGCCGCCGCTCAGGGACAGGGAGGCGCCATCGCTCATCAGGATCGCATTGGCGTTGATGCCGCTGCTGGTCTGCCCGGTCAGCGTGCCGTGCGCGCCCACATAGATGCGGTTGGTGGCGAGGTTGGTGCTGGTGGCGTTGATCTGCCCGCCATTATCGGCGACCAGCTGGGTCGCGCCCCCGGCGCCCAGGCTGACATCGCCGCCCACCGCCAGCGTCCCGCCGATCGACCCATTGCCGCCGACATCGATCGAGGCCTGGCTGCCCACACCCGTTCCCGCCAGCAGCGCCCCGGCGACGGAGAGCGACGTGCCGGTGTCGATCGTCGCCGTGACGGTGCCGCCCGCCCCCAGCGTGGCCCCGCCGCTGACCGTCATGACCCCCGAGCCGGTCACCGAGATCGCCGCCGACGAGCCGCCGTTCAGCCCGGCGACGAGGTTGCCGCCGATCGCGTCGCCGAAGCCGCTGACCAGCAAATTCCCGGTGCCGGACGCGCCGAGCGTCGCGTCGCCGGTGACGCTGAACAATTCCGCCCCCGCATTGAGCAGCCCGACAACACCCGCCGCCCCCCCGGCGAGCAGGCTGCCCGCGCTGAACGAGGATGCCGCGTTGCCAAGGAGGTCCACGGTGCCGGTTGCGGTGTTGCCGATGGTCACCTCTCCGGTGGCCGACAGCAGGCCGCTGATGGAGGTGGTGGCAACGAAATCGGCCAGGGTGGCATCGAGCGTGCCGGCGATGCTCGTCCCACCCAGAAGGTCGGCCGTCGCCGCGGTCAGCACGTCGCCGCTGGTGCCCAGCGTGCCGCCGCTCAGTTTCAGAACCCCCACGCTGGCGCCGCCGCCCAGCAACGTGCCGGTCAGCGAGATGATGGCGGTGTCGGCGGTGCCTGGCGTGCCGGCCGGGCTCCAGTTCGCGGTGTTGCTCCAGGTGCCGCTGCCGACCGAGGTGTTCCAGGTATAGGTCGTCATCGCCCTCTCCTCGCACCGCCATATCGTTGCCGATCACGCAGATATTCATCACTTACGTCCTGGAAAGCAAAGCAAATCGCCGTCATCACGCCCCGCGCCC
>JAGXAV010000229.1 GCA_018971455.1 Rhodospirillales bacterium | reverse complement strand
CGCGGGCCGCCGCAGCGCCGTCGCGCGGGAGTGCGGCACCTTCCTGGGAGGCGCCTCAGGGCGGCGATCTGGACGACGAGATCCCGTTCTGATCCTTCCCCCGATACGCATGCAGTGAATCGAGAAAATTTGTGAGCGACAAGCCAGACGAGGGCGCGCCGGGCGGTCCCCCCGACATGCCATCCAACATGCAGCCGGTGATGCTCGAGGAGGAGATGCGCCGCTCCTACCTCGACTACGCCATGTCGGTCATCGTCAGCCGCGCGCTGCCCGATGCGCGCGACGGGTTGAAGCCGGTGCATCGGCGCATCCTCTACGCCATGCGCGAGGGCGGCTACACGCCGGACAAGCCCTATCGCAAATCGGCCAAGATGGTCGGCGAGGTGATGGGCAATTTCCATCCGCACGGCGACGCCTCGATCTACGACGCCCTGGTGCGCATGGCGCAGCCCTTCTCGATCCGCACCCTGCTGGTCGACGGGCAGGGCAATTTCGGCTCGGTCGATGGCGATCCGCCGGCGGCGATGCGCTACACCGAGGCACGGCTGTCCAAGGCGGCGATGCACCTGCTGGCCGATATCGACCGCGACACGGTCGATTTCCAGCCGACCTACGACGAAAGTGCGGAGGAACCCCGCGTTCTGCCGGCGGCGTTCCCCAACCTGCTCATCAACGGCGCCGGCGGCATCGCGGTCGGCATGGCCACCAACATCCCGCCGCACAACCCGTCGGAGATCATCGACGCGGCGCTGGCGGTGATCGCCAATCCGGCCATCACGCTCGATGAGCTGATGCAGATCGTCCCCGGCCCCGATTTTCCCACCGGCGGGCTGATCCTCGGGCGCTCCGGCATCCGTTCGGCCTTCGATACCGGGCGCGGCAGCATCATCATTCGCGCGCGGGCCGAGATCGAGGAACTGAGGCGCGAGCGCCAGGCCATCGTGGTGACCGAGATCCCCTACCAGGTCAACAAATCCACGCTGCTCGAGCGCATCGCCGACCTGGTGCGTTCCAAGCAGCTCGAGGGCATCAGCGACCTGCGCGACGAGAGCGACCGCAGCGGCATGCGCATCGTCATCGAGCTCAAGCGCGAGGCGACGGCCGAGGTGGTGCTGAACCATCTGTTCCGCTTCACCCAGATGCAGACCAGCTTCGGCGTGAACTTCCTGGCGCTGGACAGCGGCAAGCCGCGGCTGATGGGGCTGAAGGACGCGCTCGAGGTTTTCATCCGCTTCCGCGAGGAGGTCATTCTCCGCCGCAGCCGGCACGATCTGGCCAAGGCCCGCGAGCGGGCGCATCTGCTGGTCGGCCTCGCCATCGCGGTGGCCAATATCGACGAGGTGATCCGTCTCATCCGCGCCAGTGCGGACGCGACCGCCGCGCGCACCGCCCTGATGCAGCGCGACTGGCCGGCCGAGGATGTGCGTCCCCTGCTGGCGCTGATCGAGGATGAGCGCAACGTGGTCGACCCGGCCGGGACGGTGCGGCTGACAGAGGAACAGGCGCGCGGCATCCTGGAGCTGCGCCTGCAGCGCCTCACCGGGCTGGAGCGCGACAAGATCCACGCCGAAATGGGCGAGGTCGCCGCCCGCATCGCCGAGCTTCTCGACATCATCGCCAGCCGCCCCCGCCGGCTTGAGGTGATGCAGGCCGAGCTCCTCGCCGTGCGCGCGGACGTCGCCGCGCCGCGCCTGACCGACATCGTCGATGGCGTGGCCGACCAGGATGACGAGAGCCTGATCGAGCCCGGCCGCATGGTGGTGACGATCACCCGCGACGGCTTCATCAAGCGCACCCCGCTGGAAGCCTTCCGCCAGCAGAACCGCGGCGGGCGCGGGCGCAGTGCGGCCGCCACGCGGGGCGATGACATCGTCACCCGCAGCTTCAACGCGCACACGCATCAATGGGTGCTGTTCTTCACCTCCGGCGGCAAGGCGTTCCGCGAGAAGGTCTGGCGCCTGCCCGAGGGCGGGCCGACCGGCAAGGGCCGCGCGCTGGTCAATCTGCTGCCCGAGCTGGGCGGCGACAGCATCACCACCGTGCTGCCGCTGCCGGTCGACGAATCGCTGTGGGACAGCCTGCACCTCGTCTTCGCCACCGCGCGCGGCAACGTGCGGCGCAACCGGCTGTCGGATTTCCGCAATGTCCGCTCGAGCGGACTGATCGCCATGAAGCTCGACGAGGATGACCTGCTGATCGGCGTCGCCACCTGCCGCGAGGGCGATGACGTGCTGCTGGCCACCCGGCTCGGCCGCTGCATCCGCTTCCAGATCACCGACGACACCCTGCGCGTCTTTGCCGGGCGCGACAGTTCCGGCGTGCGCGGCATCCGCCTTGCCGAGGGCAAGCGCGCCGACGCGGTGATCAGCATGTCGGTCCTGCGCCATGTCGATGCCAGCATCGAGGAGCGCGCGGCCTATCTGCGGATCGTCGCCGCCCGCCGGCGCAGCGGCGAGGAGGAAGCCGAGTCCCCCGCCGCCGATGCGGAGGAGGATGTCGGCGAGGTGATCCTGTCGGCCGAGCGCGTGGCCGAGTTGGAGGTCGCCGAGGAAGTGCTGCTCACCGTCACCGATGGCGGCTTCGGCAAGCGCAGCAGCGCCTACGAGTATCGCGCCAGCGGCCGTGGCGGCATGGGCATCGCCAACATCACGCTCTCGCCGCGCACCGGCGCCGCGGTGGCCGGCACCTTCCCCGTGCGCCCCGGCGACGGCGTGATGCTGGTGACCGATGCCGGGCGGCTGATCCGCGTGCCGGCCGACCAGGTGCGCATCACCGGGCGCGCGGCCATGGGCGTGACGCTGTTCCGCCTCGAGGCGGGTGAGCGGGTGGGCAGCGTGTTCCCGGTGGTCGAGCAGGATGGCGCCGACGACGCGGCACCCGAGGAGGGTGGCGAGGGCATGGAGGAAGGCGGCGATGTCTGAGTCTGGCGATTGCAGCCGCGTGGCGCTCTATCCCGGCACGTTCGACCCGATCACCAACGGACATATCGACATCATCGGCCGCGCCGCGCGCCTGGCGGACCGGCTGGTGGTGGGGGTGGCGATGAATATCGGCAAGGCCCCGCTGTTTCCGCTGGAGGAGCGCGTCGAGCTGGTGCAGGCCGAGTGCGACATCGTTTCGGCGAAGATCGGCACGCCCATCGAGGTGCGCCCGTTCGACACCCTGCTGATGTCCTTCGCCCAGTCGATCGGCGCCTGCATGGTGGTGCGCGGCCTGCGGGCGGTGACCGATTTCGACTATGAGTTCGCCATGGCCGGCATGAATGCGCGGCTCGATTCGAAGGTGGAGACGGTGTTCCTGATGGCCAGCGAGCGCCACCAGTTCATCAATTCCCGCTTCGTCAAGGAGATCGCCGTGCTTGGCGGCGATATCTCGTCCTTCGTCCCCAGGCTGACGCTGGAGCGCACGCTGACCCGCCTCCAGCGCGGCTGAACCCTGCCGGAGATCCATCATGCGTCGACGCGCGCTGATCGCAGCCCTTGTTGCAACCCCTGTTACTGGAATGATCATGAGCCAAGCCGAAGCGGCCCCCACCGACCTCGAAAACACCGTCTACATGGACCTCAAGGGAGGCCGCGTCGTGATCCAGCTGCTGCCCGAGCTGGCGCCGAAGGCGGTCGAGCGGGTGAAGCTGCTGTGCCGCAAGCATTTCTATGACGGCGTCGTGTTCCACCGCGTCATCGAGGGGTTCATGGCCCAGG
This sequence comes from Rhodospirillales bacterium, assembly GCA_018971455.1. GTDB lineage: Bacteria > Pseudomonadota > Alphaproteobacteria > Acetobacterales > Acetobacteraceae > REEB85. The sequence goes on along the minus strand of JAGXAV010000229.1, from coordinate 814 downwards.
GCGGCGACCCGACCGGCACCGGCACCGGCGGCAGCGGGCTGGGCAATTTGCCGGCCGAGTTCACCACCAAGAAGCACTTCCTGCGCGGCACGGTGGGCGCGGCCCGCAGCTCCGACCCGAACAGTGCCGACAGCCAGTTCTTCATCATGTTCGCCCCGGCGCCGAGCCTGGACGGGCAGTACACCATCTGGGGCCAGGTGATCAGCGGCATGCAGTATGTCGATGAAATCAAGCGCGGCACCGGCGGCAACGGCATGGTGAGCAACCCCGACAAGATCATCTCCATGCGGGTCGCCGCCGACGTCAAGAACTGAGGGCGAGGGCAGACGGCGCCGCGGGAGATTGACCGCGGCGCCTCTTTCGCGTTCAAGACGCGCGCGGCGCACCCCCCGCGCGCGGCCGCAAGGCACAATGGTGAGAGCCCGTAGCTCAGTTGGTAGAGCACGAGACTTTTAATCTTGGGGCCGTGGGTTCGAGTCCCACCGGGCTCACCACACTGAAAATCCTGATAAAACCTGGCAGTTGGCGCCCGAGATTTGAGCGCTGCTGCCGTTCATTTTTCGCTCGCGGACCCATTGGCGGGCATTTGGCGTCCGCGCGCGACGCTATTGGCGATCTAGCAGGCGGATAACGAGGCCTTCGATGGCGGCGGCCACGCCGTCGGCGATGAGGGCTTCGCGGATGGCGCGGCGGTGGGCGGTGAAGTAGGCGCCTTCCTGGAGCGGCACGCGGGCGGCGACCTGTTCGGCGTGGCTTCCGGCGGCGGCGAGGTCCCGGTGCAACGGGTCGGTGCCGCTGTGGTCAGGGATGCGGA
>JAGXAV010000228.1 GCA_018971455.1 Rhodospirillales bacterium | reverse complement strand
ATGCGCACTTCCAGCATGTCGCCTGGCTGCGCGCCCGCGATCGCCACCGGCCCGGTGATGATATGCCCCGGCCCCGGCGCGACGCGCTCCTGGATCGCCGCCAGCGCCGGCGGCACGACCAGGCCGCTGCCCGCGGGCGGCATCACGTCGCGCCCGCCGGAGACGCATTCGATCACGACCGTGTCGCCGGACTGCACGGTCAGCACGGGCGGAAAGGCCGCGCTGAACTGGCCCCAGCGCACGGTCTCGGGGGTGGCGGCCAGGTGATGCGTTGGCATGATCGCTCCTCGGTGAGAGAGGCGGAGTAGGCCCGCTCAGCCCGGCGCGGGCAAGCCCATGCGGCGCGCCGCGGCGGGAAAATCGGCCGCCACCGGATGGCGCGTGCCGGGTTCGGTGCCATCCTGCGGGCGCACCAGCTGGCAGGTCCGCAGCCCGGCGGCGGAGGCGGCATCGAGCTCGGCCTCCACATCGGAGAGGAACAGGATTTCCGCCGGTGGCAGGTTCAGCGCGATGGCCAGCCTGCCATAGCTGTCCGGCTCGCGCTTGGGGCCGACGCGGGTGTCGAAGAAGGCGCTGAACAGCGGCGCCAGGTCGCCGGCCACGGAATGGCCGAAGATCAGCTTCTGCGCCTCCACCGAGCCCGAGGAATAGACGCACAGGCGCAGGCCGGCCTGCACCCAGACGCGCAGGCACGGCGCCACGTCGGGATAGATCTCGCCCTTGAGCAGGCCTGCGTGATAGCCGTCGCGCCAGATCATGCCCTGCAGCGCCTTGAGCGGCGTCACCTTGGCGTCCTCCGCCATCCATTGCAGGAGGCTGGCCAGCGGCGGGCGGCCCGGCGCGAGGCGGGCGCATTCGGCGAGCTGCTCGGCGACCTCGCGCTCGCCGGCATGGGCATTCACCCAGTCGGCCAGCCGCTCCCGCGCATAGGGGAACAGCACGTCATGGACGAAGCGGATCGGCGTGGTGGTGCCCTCGATGTCCACCAGGACCGCGGCGACGGGGATCATCGGCTGGATCAGGCCGCGGGGAAGCGCTCGCTGATGGTATCGCCGGTGAAATGGGCGACCCAGCCCGTGGTGTCGGTGAACACCCGCAGCGCGGTGAAGAAGGGCGCCTCGCCCGCGTCGAACCAGTGCCGGGTATTGGCCGGCACGCTGATCAGGTCGTCCTGCTCGCAATGCGCGTCATAGACGCGGCCGTCGACATGCATGATGAAATTACCGCTGCCATGCACGAAGAAACGCACCTCGTCCTCGGTGTGGATGTGCTCGGCGAGGAACTTCGCGCGCAGCGCCGCCGCGTTCGGATTGTCGGGCGTCAGCTTGATGACGTCGGCCGAGCCGGCGCCGGTCTCGCCCATCAGGGCATCGAGATAGGGGCGATAGGCGGCCAGGATGGTCTCCGCGGACTCGTCCGGCGTCAGGGCCACCGGGCTCTTCCAACGCTCGAAGCGCACGCCGATCGCGCGCAGCGCCTCGGCCATCGCGGCGGCGTCGGACGTGGCCAGGATCGGCGCGCCCGGCGCATCGTCGCGATAGATGGTCAGCCGGCTCATCGCAGGGTCCCCTTTGCAAGCTCGCAGGCGAGCAGGAATTCAAGTCCTTCCAGCCGCGCCAAGGCGGTGTCCATGTCCGGCCCCCAGGCATAGCAGCCATGGCCGCGAATGACGTAGCAAAGCGGCCGGGAAGCGGTTCCGCCGAGCATGGCGGCGAGCCGGGGCTCGGCCACGCCGCACAGCCGGGCGATGTCCTGGTCGTTGTCGAATACCGGGATTTCGAGCGGCACCTCATGCGTGCGGCAGCCCTCGAAGACCTTGAGCATTTCGTAGCCGGCCAGCACGATCGGCCCCGGCCGCGCCATGCTCAGCACGGTCGCCGCCACCGAATGCCCGTGCACCACCGCCCCGGCCGCCGCGAACAGGCGATAGATCTGGCAATGCAGCAGGGTCTCCGCACTCGGGCGGGCGCCGGCGGTCTGGCTGGTGCCGGCGGCATCGACCAGCATCACCCCCTCGGCGTCGAGAAACGCCTTGTGGACGCCGCTGCGGGTGATGGCGATCCGCCCGTCATCCAGCCGCACGCTGATATTGCCCGCGGTGGCCGGCACCCAGCCGCAGGCATGCATCCGTCCCCCCGCCGCGACGATGGCGGACACGGCCCAGGCCGGCACGCCGGCCATGGTGACCGCATCGGCCGTCGCCGCGCCGGGGGGGATCGCGTCCGGCGGCATGCGGCGCTAGCTGTGGTTGGCGGCCGTGGTCTGCTTGGTGCCGCTCGAGGCCTGCGCGCCGGGGCCGGCGATGTTGCCGGTCGGCTTCTCGGCGCTGGCCTCCATCGAGGCGTCGCTGTCCTCGGCCATGTTCTTCTTGAACGACTTGATGCCCTTGGCGAAGTCGCCCATCACGCTGCTGATCTTACCGCCGCCACCGAACAGCACCATGATCACCAGCAGCACCACCATCCAGTGCCAAATGCTGAAACTACCCATCTCTTCCTCCGATCCGCCGGTCTGCCCCCACGGCCATGCCGCCCCGGCGCAATTCTGTGCAGCAGCACATGGCGCGGTCCGCGTCCGCGTGCAAGCGATGTTTCGCGAGGCGTTCTAGCGGCCGCGGGGCCGGCTGACCAGACTCAGCCGCCGACCAGCCGCGCACGCGGGGCCGGGCGGCCGCGCGCGTCGATCAGCCCGTAGGTCGCCGCCGGCCGGATGGCGCGCAGCAGCTGCTGATGCGTGGCCGGGAAAGGCGGGGCGAGAAAGCCGTAGGCCGCATAGACATGGGCGCCCAGCTGGTTGAGCGGCGGATACCACACTCGCACCGCACTCCAGTCATTCTGTTCGGACACATCGACGATGAGCTGGTCCTCGTCGAGCTCTCCCGGCTCCCAATTGGCCTGGATGACGGTGATCTGCCGCGGGGTCAGAATGCGCGAGACCACCGAAACATGGCCGGAGGGCAGCCGCCCCGAGCGGCGGAACACCAGCACGCCGCCGATCTCCGGGCGCACGCCGCGCCGGTAGCGCCCGGCCGCCTGGTCCCACCAGGTATCGGCATCGCCGTAGAGCGCGATATCGGACAATTCGCGGGCGAAGGGCGCGCAGCTCAGCCCCGGATGGTAGCTGTACCCCGCCAGCGCCGGACCGAGCTGGCGCGACGACGGCGCCCCGCAGGCCGAGAGCGCCCCGGCACCGAGCAGGACGGCGAATCGCGACACCATGCGCAGGATAGGCGACATAACCGAACCACATTATCAACCGCACCTTGCAACTTACACATAAATCGGCGAATCTGGCAGCGTCCGCCCGGCAAAAATGCGTCATTCCGGCGGTCGGCCCCGGCCCTGGCGGCCGCGCCTCATCTGACAATCGCGTGAGGATGGGCCGGCGGACCTTTTTCTGTGCCCGGTCGTGCCGAATTAACCTTCCGTTGACAGCGCGATGCCATGCTTCGGGTTGAAGCTGATTGGCTGGCTTCGGACTCCCTCCCTTACCGCCCGCCGTCACGGCGACGCGGCTCCTTCAGGCGGCACGGAACGTTCGTGCCGCTTTTTTTTGTTCGCCCCCCCCCGCCCTGGGCACCCCTTCCTTCGGCGCGGCGTGCATTGCACGATACGCAGACGACGTGCATTGCACGATGCGCCGATCACGTGCATTGCACGATACGCCGACAGCCAGGCGAGGGAGCGCGCGGCATGGAGGATGATCTGATCGCGCTGCTGGCCCGCCGCGCCGGGCTCGCCCTGGCGCTGGCCGCCTTCCCCGAGGACGTCGCCGCCGCCGCCCGCGCCCTGCGCCCCGACCCGATGCCCGAGGGCGAGCTTCCGCCGGAAGCCGAGCCCTGGCCGCCGATGCGGCCAGCCTTGTCGGATACGCCGCCGATGCGGCCGGCCTTGTCGGATGGGCCGCCGATCCGCTCCGCGCCGTCGGCATGATCGGGTCGGTCGCGCCGCACTGGATGGAGGCCGGCGAGGCGGCACGCGGCTTCGCCGAGGGCCGCTTCTCGCCCACCGAGCTGATGGCCGCCCTGCTCGAGCGCATCGCCCGGCTCGATCCGGCCCTCGGCGTGTTCGTGCATCTCGACGCCGAGCGCGCCATGGAGGCCGCCCGGGGCGCCGAGACGGCGATCGCCGCCGGGCGGATCCGCGGGAAGCTGCGCGGCGTGCCGGTGGCGGTGAAGGACATGATCGATGTCGGCGGCATGCCGACCACCTGCCAGTCGCGCCTGCTGGCCGGCGCCATCGCGCCGGTGGATGCCGCCTGCGTTGCCAAGCTGCGCCAGGCCGGGGCGATCATCCTGGGCAAGGTGGCGACTCATGAATTCGCCCTCGGCGGCGCCGGCTCGGACCTGCCTTTTCCGCCGGCCCGCAACCCGTGGCACCCCGACCACACGCCCGGCGGGTCCTCCTCGGGCTCCGGCGCCGGGCTCGCCGCCGGGCTGTTCCCGCTCGCGCTGGGCACCGACAGCGGCGGCTCGGCGCGCCACCCGGCCGGCGCCTGCGGCGTTGTCGGCCTCAAGCCCAC
>JAGXAV010000227.1 GCA_018971455.1 Rhodospirillales bacterium | reverse complement strand
GCCAGGGCGGCCGCGGCGGCGGCGCCGCAATCCTGCGTGGCGGCGGACCCGGCGAGGCCCGGAAGGCGGCACTGGGTGCCACGGGAAGGGGCGGCGATGCCGGCCAGGCGCACGACGGTCCGGTGCAGCACGAGGGTCTGCCCGTCCACCACCGCGACCGCGGGCGATGCGGCGGTGAGCGTGCCGCCCAGCCGCGGTACCCGGCCGAACAGCTCCGACGGCATGGCAAGCATCATCACCACGCCGATGCAGGCCGCGCCGAGCGCGCCGGCGAGCAGGGCCGGGCGCACCCGCCCGGCCAGCAGGCGGGCGGAGTGGCGGCCGGAGCGCGACCGGAAGATGCGGCGGGGCGGGCGGATGGGCAACCCTGGGTCCTCTTGGCGACGATACCGTGGGCCGGCGTGGCAGGGCGTCTTCAGGCGGGCGGTCAGGCAGTCTGGGCGTGCCCGATTAAGGACCGGTTACGCGGTGGCGCCACGACTAGCGCGCGGCGCCACCCTTCGCAACAGCCGAATGGGGCAACAGCCGAATGGGGCAACAGCCGAATGGGGGAACAGCCGCATGGGGGAACAGCCGAATGGGCCTCGTGATCAGGACGCCGCCTTGGCGGTCTTGGCGGTGGCGCCGGCATCCCGCCGCAGCCGGTGCTCGCCGAGGAAGAGCAGGATCGGCGCGGCAATGAAGATCGAGGAGGAGGTGCCGACGACGATGCCGAACAGCATCACCCAGGCGAAGCCCGACAGCGTGGCGCCGCCGAACAGCGCCAGCGGCAGGGCGGCGAGAAACACCGTCATGGACGTGCCGAGCGTGCGGTTCAGCGTCTCGTTGATCGACAGGTCGATCAGCTCGCGCAGCGGCATCGTTTTGTACTTGCGCAGATTCTCCCGCATCCGGTCGTACACCACCACCTTGTCGTTGGTGGAGTAGCCGATGATGGTCAGGATCGCGCCGATCATCACCAGGTCGAATTGCAGGCGGGTGATGACCAGGAAGCCGATTGCCTTGGTGACGTCGAGCAGCAGCGTCACGACCGCGCCGACGGCGAACTGCCATTCGAAACGGAACCAGATATAGACCAGGATCATCCCCAGGCTGATGCCCAGCGCCAGCATGCCGTTCTGGAACAGCTCGGCCGAGACCGAGGCACCGACCGCATTGGTGGCGAGCAGCCTGGTGCCGGGCTGGGCCTGGGCGAGTGCCGCCGTCACCTTGCCGATCTCAGCCTGGGTGGCGGCCTCGCTGGGCAGTGCGCCGAGGCGGATCATCACGTCCTGCGCGGTGCCGAAGCGCTGCACGCCGGGTTCGCGGATGCCTTGGGCCGCGAGGGCCGCGCGGATGCGGGCGAAATCGGCGGGGGCGGGGGTGTGCGCCTGCATGACGATGCCGCCCGAGAAGTCGATGCCCAGATTGAGCCCCGGGTAGAAGAACAGGATCAGGGATGCGCTCGACAGGATCGCCGAGACGATGAGGCCCATGAAGCGGCCGCGCATGAAGCGGATGCGGGTGCCGTCGGGGACGATGCGGAACAGCGGGCGGATGAACATGGCGTGCTCCTACACCGGCAGCGGGGCGTTGCGATTGGCGGCGTACCAGCGGACCATCATCAGCCTGGCGAGCATGGTGGCGGTGAACAGGCTGGTGGCGATGCCGACGGTGATGGTGACCGCGAAGCCGCGCACCGGGCCGGTGCCGAAGACGAACAGCATGACATGCGCCAGGAAGGCAGTGGCGTTGCTGTCCACGATGGTCGAGTAGGCGCGCTTGAACCCCGCCTCCATGGCGTTGAGCGGCGTGCGGCCGGCCTTGTACTCCTCGCGGATGCGCTCGTTGATGAGGATGTTGGCGTCCACCGCCATGCCGAGCGTGAGCAGGATGCCGGCCATGCCGGGCAGCGTGAGCGTCGCCTGCAGCAGGCTCAGCACGGCGACCATCAGCACCAGGTTGACCAGCAGCGCCACGTTGGCGAACCAGCCGAACAGCCCGTAGAACACCGCCATGTAGGCCATCACAAGCACGAAGCCGGCGGCCAGCGACAGGGCGCCGGCGCGAATCGCATCGGCCCCCAGCTCGGGGCCGATGCTGCGCTGTTCGACGACGCTGAGCGGCGCGGGCAGGGCGCCGGCGCGCAGCAGCACGGCAAGGTCCGTCGCGCTGGCGGCGGTGAAGTTGCCGGAGATCTGTCCGCTGCCGGCGGTGATCGGCTCGCGGATGACCGGCGCGCTGATCACCTGGCCGTCAAGCACGATGGCGAAGGGGTGGCCGACATTGCGCCGCGTGATGTCGGCGAAGCGGCGGGTGCCGACGGAATCGAAGCTGAAATTGACCACCCATTCCCCGGTCTGCGGGTTCTGCCCGGCGGTGGCGTTGGTGAGGTTGGCGCCGTCCACCTCGACGCGCCTGCGCACCGCGACCTTGGCGCCTGGATGGCCCTCCAGCGGCAGGAAATCGACGCCCGGCGGCGGCACCGGGGCGGCGGTGTTGGCGCCCTCGTCGGTGAGGTGGAAGGTCATCCGGGCCGTCTTGCCGAGCAGCTCCTTGATGCGGTTGGGGTCGCCCACGCCAGGCAGCTGGACGACGATGCGGCTGTCGCCCTGGCGGGTGATGATGGGATCGACCACGCCGGTGGCATCGATGCGCCGGCGGACGATCTCGATGGATTGCTGCACCGCCGCCAGCGCCTTGTCGTGCAGCGCCACCGGCGAGAGGGTGACGGTGATCTGGCCGGGGGCGGTGGCGAATTGCAGGTCGGGCTGGCCGGTCAGGCTGGTGGGGTCCGTCGTCGCCAGCGCCTGCAGGGCGGCCAGGGCGGCGGCTTCCTTGCCGGGTTCGTCGATGCGCACGACGAGGCGGGTCTGCTTGGCGTCGGGGGTCACCAGGAAGCGGGCGATGCCGGCGCGGCGCAGCGCCTGGCGCGCCGAATCGGCGAGGCCGTTGAGGCGCTCGCGGATGACCGAGGCCATGTCCACTTCCATCAGCAGATAGCTGCCGCCGCGCAGGTCGAGCCCGAGATGGATGGTGCGCCACGGAACCCAGGCCGAGGGCGCCGCGACCAGGTTGGGCAGGCTGACCAGCAGGCCGAGGATGCAGGTGCCGAGCACGAGCAGGGTCTTGAGGCGGGAGAAGTACATCATGTCGTCGAGGCGGCTCCGATGGGTGGCGGCCGGGTGGCTGGGCTGGCGGGGCGGCGGCGGAGAATGACGGCAAGGCCCACCCCGCGCAACCGCGCCGCGCCGGCCCGGCCGGTCGCTGCGGGGTCATGGCCCAAAACGCGCGGGACTGCTAGGTGTAGCGGCATGAGCATCGTGAAATGACCCCGCCCCGGTTGCGGATCGGCGTTGCGGGGGCGGGCCATTTCGGCCGCTTCCACGCCCTGAAGATCGCCGCCTCGCCGCGCGCCATGCTGGCCGGCATCCACGACCCCGACGAGGCCCGCGCGGCCGCCCTGGCGGCCGAGACGGGCAGCGTGGCGCGGGGCTGGCAGGACTTGCTCGGGTCCTGCGACGCAGTGGTGATCGCCGCCCCGGCCGAGGCGCATTTCGTGCTGGCCGCGGCGGCCCTGCGGGCGGGGCGGCATGTGCTGGTGGAGAAGCCGATCGCCGCCACCCTGGCCGAGGCGGACGCGCTGGACGCCCTGGCGCGGGCGGCGGGGCTGGTGCTGCAGGTCGGTCATCTGCTGCGCTATTCGGCGGAGCACGCGGCGATCAGCGCGCGGCTGCACCGGCCAGTCTATATCGAATGCGTGCGCATCGCCCCGTTCAAGCCGCGGGGCACCGATGTGTCGGTCATTCTCGACCTGATGATCCATGATCTCGACCTCGTGCTGTCGCTGGTGGACAGCCCGATCGCCGCCGTCGAGGCGGTGGGCGCGCCGGTGACCAGCATGCATGAGGACATCGCCAATGCGCGCATCCGCTTCGCCAATGGCTGCGTCGCCGCCATTACCGCCAGCCGCATCTCGCTCAAGACCGAGCGGCGGATGCGGCTGTTCAGCCAGGAGGGCTACATCTCGGTGGATTTCGGCGCACGCAGGCTGATGATGATCGGCCGCGAGCGCGGCGTTCCGGTGCCCGGGCTGGAGGGGGCACGGATGGAGGAGGTGGGCTGGACCGAGCACGACATGCTGGAGGCCGAACATGCCGCCTTCGCCGCCGCCATCCTCGATGGCGCGCCGGTGCTGGTGGATGCCGCGGCCGGGCGGCGTGCGCTGGCGGCGGCCATCGCCATCACCGAGAGCATGCGCCTCGCGCGCGCCCAGGCGGTGCAGTCCGGCCTGATCGCGCCGATGGCCTCAGGCGGCAACGCCGACTGAGCGGGCGGCGGCGAGCAGGCTGTCCCAGGTCTCGCGCTGCAGGGGCACGCCCTCGGCCAGGCGCCGGGTGCGGGTGCGCGCCTCGACCTCGCCGGGCACCAGCACCTCCTCGCCGGGGCGGGCCGGGCGGGAGGATTTGACGTAATCGGCAAAGGCGCGGGCCTGGGCCACGAAATCCCCGGCGCCGAAATGGGCGGGGTCGAGATAGATCGAGACCATGCCGTTGCTG
>JAGXAV010000226.1 GCA_018971455.1 Rhodospirillales bacterium | reverse complement strand
GAGCGGCTCGGCCCGCGGCGCAGGCCGACGGGCTCATCGTCGGCGCGTTCGGCGATCATGGCGGCGCTGGCGGGGTCGTTCGGCGGTGCGATCGTCGAGCCCGTGCCGGCGGCGATGCGGCGCGTTCTGAGCCTGGTCGGGCGTCCTCGCTAAGGCGGCGGATCGGGGTGGCGGCAGGGTCAGGCCAACAGCAGGTGGGCGGTGTGCCACACGGCGAACCAGCCGGCGCCGGACAGCGTGAGGATGATCCAGATGCCGACCGCCCGTGGCAGGCGGATGGGCGCGGCTTCCGCGGACCAGAATGCCTGGTGGCCGGCGGGTTCGAGCGGCGAGGGGCGCATCAACATGGGCCAAAGCAGAGCATGACGAATGTTAAGAGCGTGTTCAGCCGCGCACTCTCGACGGGCCGCGGCGGCGCGCCTAGTCTGCGCCCCGCCGGATGCCCGGGCACGAGCCGCCCCGGCCCCAATCATTTCGTCCCATGAGGTTCGCCATGTCCGCCAGCCAGTATCCCGACGTTTCGCTGTTCATCGACGGCGCCTGGACCGCCGCCGCCGGAGGGCGCACGCTGAGCGTGATGAACCCCGCCACCGGCGATGCGCTGGGTGCCCTCGCCCATGCCGAGCGCGCCGATCTCGACCGCGCGCTGGCGGCGGCCGAGCGGGGCTTTCAGACCTGGCGCAAGGTCTCGGCCTATGAGCGCGCCAAGGTGATGCGCAAGGCGGCCGGGCTGATCCGCGAGCGGACGGACGCCATCGCCCGGCTGATGACCATGGAGCAGGGCAAGCCGCTGGCCGAGGCGAAGGGCGAGATCGGCGTTGCCGCCGACGTCATCGAATGGTTCGCCGAGGAGGCAAAGCGCGCCTATGGCCGCGTGATCCCGGCGCGCGCCGAGGGCGTCTATCAGCTCGTCATCAAGGAACCGGTGGGGCCGGTGGCGGCGTTCACGCCGTGGAATTTTCCGATCAACCAGGCGGTGCGGAAGATTTCGGCGGCGCTGGCGGCGGGCTGCTCGGTGATCCTGAAGGGCCCGGAGGAGACGCCGGCGAGCTGTGCCGAGCTGGTGCGCGCCTATGCCGATGCCGGGCTGCCGGCCGGGGTGGTGCAGCTGGTCTATGGCGTGCCCAGCGAGATTTCCGAATACCTCATTCCGCATCCGGTGATCCGCAAGATCAGCTTCACCGGCTCGACCGCGGTCGGCAAGCAGCTGGCAGCCCTCGCCGGGCTGCACATGAAGCGGGTGACGATGGAGCTTGGCGGGCACGCGCCGGCGATCGTCTTCGACGATGCGGATCTCGACGTGGCGAGCAAGATCCTGGCCGCCAACAAGTTCCGCAATGCCGGGCAGGTCTGCGTCTCGCCGACGCGCTTTCTGGTGCAGGAGCGCGTGTTCGACAGCTTCGTGGACAAGTTCACGGCGCTCGCCCAGAAGGTGAAGGTGGGCGACGGGCTGGATGCCGGCACCACCATGGGGCCGCTGGCCAATGCGCGGCGCATCACGGCGATGGAAGGCTTCATCGGCGATGCGGTGCAGAAGGGCGCCACCATTCGCACCGGCGGCAAGCGCATCGGCAACAAGGGCAATTTCTTCGAGCCGACGGTGCTGACCAATCTCAACCGCGAGATGCGCGTGATGAACGAGGAGCCGTTCGGCCCGCTGGCGCTGATGGTGCCGTTCAGCACCCTCGACGAGGTGGTGGACGAGGCCAACCGGCTGCCCTTCGGGCTGGCGTCCTATGCCTATACGCGCTCGGCCAAGACCGCCAACGCGATTGCGGCCCGGGTCGAGGCGGGGATGATGTCGATCAACCATCACGGCCTGGCGCTGCCGGAAGTGCCGTTCGGGGGGATGAAGGATTCCGGCTACGGCTCGGAGGGCGGGCTGGAGGCGATGGAGGCCTATCTCAACACCAAGTTCGTCACCCAGGCCGGGCTGTAAGCTCCGCCAGCGCGTCCCGCAACGAGCCGCCGTGGCGCGCGAGCAGCGCCTCGGCGGCCTCGGCGGCGAGGCCGCGCAGCACCAGGACGGCGGGCTTGACCCGCCCGCCCGTCGCCTCCAGCGCCGCGCGGGCGGCCTCCGCCTCGGCGCCGGCGAGGTGGTGCAGCATGCGCACCGCGCGCTCGCGCAGCTTGGCGTTGCGCGCCAGCATGTCCACCATCAGCCCCTGGTGGACGCGGCCGAGGCGGATCATCACCTGGGTCGAGAGCAGGTTGAGCACGATCTTCTGCGCCGTGCCGGCCTTCATGCGGGTTGATCCGGCGATGATCTCGGGCGCCGTCTCGACCAGGATGGGGTGCGCCGCGGCGGCGAGCAGCGCGCCGCCGGGGCTGTTGGCCACCGCGATGGTGAGCGCGCCGCGCGCCGCGGCCTCGCGCAGGACGGCGATGGTGAAGGGGGTGGTGCCGCTGGCGGCAATGCCGATCACCACGTCCCGCGCATCGACATCGTGATGCACCACCGCGGCCGTGCCGGCCGGCGCGTCATCCTCGGCATTCTCGATGGCGCGGGTGAAGGCGGCCTCACCGCCGGCCATGAGGAGGACGAGGCGGGTCTCGGGCCAGTCGAAGGTTGGGGGCAGCTCCGCGCCATCCTGCACGCCGACGCGCCCGGAGGTGCCGGCGCCGGCATAGACCAGGCGGCCGCCCGCGCGCAGGCGGGGCAGGGCTGCCTCGGCGGCGGCGGCGATGGCGGGCCGGGCGGGGCCGATGGCGGCGACGGCGGCGAGCTGGCCTTCCCACATCGCCTGCAGCATGGCCGCCGGCGCCCAGGCGTCCAGATCGCGGTAGCGCGGGCTGATCGCCTCGGTGGCGGGGAGGGGGGCCGGCGGGATCATGGCATGCCTTGCGGGAGATGGCGCGCCAGTCAAGCGCGGGTGGGCCGCGGGTTCAAGGCGGCAATCGGCGGGATCGGATCAAGCCCGGGTAAAGAAATCTTTTGCGCATCGGTAAAGTCGCTGTTAGGAGGCGGCGTCTTTGCAAGAGCTCCGATGCTTCGCCGATTCGCGGCGGGGGTTGCGGGGCCACGGGACGGGAAAGGACACCCAGTCGCATGTCGAAAGCCTTCATTGCCCAGGTCATTCAGGATTCCGCATCGCTGACCGGCACCGCGGCCAACCGCGCCGCCAGCGATCTGATCGGCGCCATCGTCACGGAGCTGAAGAAGACCGGCAAGTTCACCCTGCCGAGCTTCGGCACCTTCTCGGTGAAGAAGACCAAGGCGCGCAAGGGCCTCAACCCGCGCACCGGCGAGGCGATCAAGGTGAAGGCCGGCAAGACGGTGCGCTTCAAGGCCTCGCCGACGCTGAAAAAGACGGTCTGATCGGGGCCGCCGGGCGGGCTTTGCCCGGCCCGGCGGGTCTGTTGTCGGGAAACTTTACACTCGCTCTTGCCGTCAACTTTGAATGGCTTGATTTTTTTGACTATTTTCCAGCGGCATGGTAATTGCTTTTAACGAAATTGCGTGAGATTTGGCGAAGTCGGATGTGCGGCGGGAGATGGCGCCCGAGGGGTGTCGTCGCATCGGGGGTCAGAATGACGGGTCGGAATTTGCTTGTGGCTGGGGTTGCCGGCGCTGTGCTGGCCCTACTCGCCGCCCCGCAACCGGCGAGTGCGGCCCTGCAGATGTGGAGCAGCCTGTCGAGCTGGCAGGCCTCGGCCGGCGGCAGCATCGCCGAGACGGCCAATCTGATCGGGCATTATAACGACCTGACCGGCGGCGTTTTCGCGGACGGCACCACCCCGGTGAGCGATCTCGGCCTGCCCTTGAACGGCAAGCCGGGCGGCCCGTCGGTGAGCCTGCTCGATTCGCCCACGGCGACGATGTCGGAATACCTTCCCGGCGGCGGCGGCACCTGGACCGGCAACTGGGGCGGCAGCCAGACCGTCAGCGTCATCCATGGCGCCGCCAGCGATACCGCCATGATGCTGTTCAACGTGGCGGAAAGCGGCCTCGGCTTCTACGTGCAGCCGATGACCGGGGGGCTGTACACGCTCACCGCGACGCTGCTTGACCGCAACGGAAACGCCATCCAGGGCCAGTCCTTGAGCGTGGCGCTGAACGACCCCACCGCTGCGGGCAGCCACGCCCAGTTCATCGGCTTCACTGGCGATGCCAGCATGCAGGTCAGCGCGATCCTGCTGACCGACGCGCTGACCTCCTCGGGGCTGCCGGCCGGGGTCATCACCTCGACGACGGGACTCGCCGCGCCGCTCGGTATCGGCGATTTCTTCGAAGTGCCGGAACCGGCATCGCTGGCGCTGTTCGGCGTCGGCCTGGTCGGCATCGGCCTGGTGCGCCGCCGCCGCGCCTGACGAAGCGGCAACGCGGCCGCGACACCAAGGCCGGGGCCCATGCTCCGGCCTTTTTTTGTCTCCGGCCTTTTTGTCTCCGGCCTTTTTTGTCTCCGGCGTTTTGTCCGGGCGTGGCCGCGCCGGGGCCGGCGGGACGACTGGGGGGGGTGGGGTTGGGGGGGGCTCCCCGGGATCGGCGAAGACGCGAATTACGAATACTCGATACCGCGACCCAACGCTACGCCGGA
>JAGXAV010000225.1 GCA_018971455.1 Rhodospirillales bacterium | reverse complement strand
AGCTGTGATGTCCAGTCGGCAAGGTCTCTGACGATCCCCGCCCCCCGCGCCGAGATTGGCGTCACGCAGCCAATCCACCGCCAGAGGCGGCACCGCGGTGAGAGCGCAGAAGGCAAACATCGCGACCCACTCAACAACCGCCCGGCGCGTGGGCCCGGTCTCGATCATTCGGCCAAACGCATATAAGCCAAATAGAAAAACCGCAAAAAATCCTATGACATGAGAATATATTATAGAAATACAGAATAAATATATGGGAATTTTATAATTCAAACCGTGGCGTGCTTGAGAGAACCACAGTTCTATGAAATAAAACGCCCATATCAGAAGGACATAGAGCCACGAATATGGCCGAACCTCCTGCGCCATCCAAACAACCGGGGCAGACACCGCAAATAGTGACGCGGCGATCCACCCCGCCTTCACGCCATACAGCCGACGAACCACCAGGAACATGGAGGCCACTGCTGCCAGATTCCAAGCGATGGAGTTAAGCCGCAGCCACAGATCGCCGCTGCCAAGAAAACTCCATGCGTGAAGCTGCATGAAATAGAGAAACGGATGAACGTCGAAGCGCAGAACTTCGGCGGGCAGCCTCCAAAATGGCTGATCGGCGTGCGACGCCGCGATGACTTCATCTTCCCAGAGGTCGCGAAACAAGCCGGGATTGAACCGCAGCAAGCCCGCAACCAGACCGGCAGCCAGAATCAAGAGATACGGCACCGGCCATTTGGGTTGTGGCGGGCAGCCACTCTGCAAGGTCTTATCTACCGGGACGTTCATTGCGGTATGACACGATCCATGGCGCTCCGAGAACAGATAACAGGGCCGTCGACAATGCTTCCGCGGCACAGATGGCGCCAGATCGAACCTAGTCGGGCCTTAAAGACGTCCTTGTGGCAACGTTTTCGCGGCGCGTCCCTTACCCCAGCGCCCGCTTCAGCGCCTCGTTCACCAGCGCCGGGTTGCCCTTGCCGGCCATCGCCCGCATGACCTGGCCGACGAAGAAGCCGAAGAGTTTTTCGGCGCCGGATTTGTAGGCGGCGATCTTGTCCGGGTTGGCGGCCAGCACGGCGGCCACGGCGGCGTCGATGGCGCCGGTGTCGGTCACCTGGCGCAGCCCCTTTCGCTCGACGATCTCGCCGGCCGTCGATCCGCTCTCGGCCATCGCCTCGAACACCTCCTTGGCGATGCGGCCGTTGATGGTGCCGTCGGTGATGAGGTCGAGCAGCCCGCCGAGCGCGGCGGCGGAGACCGGGCTTGCCTCGATGCCGACGCCGCGCGCCGAGAGCAGGGCGAACCGCGCGCCCGTCACCCAGTTGGCCGCGAGCTTGGCGTCCCGCCCGCGCGCCACCTCCTCGAAATATTCCGCCGTCGCGCGTTCGGCGACCAGCACTGCGGCGTCGTAGGCGCTCAGCCCGTGCTCGGCCATGAAGCGGGCGCGCCTGGCATCGGGCAGTTCGGGCAGGGCCGCCTTCAGCTCGGCCACCCACGCTTCGTCGAGCACCAGGGGCAGCAGATCGGGATCGGGAAAATAGCGGTAATCATGCGCGTCCTCCTTGGAGCGCATGCTGCGGGTCTGCCCGCGGCCGGGGTCGAACAGGCGCGTCTCCTGGCGCACCTCCTCGCCCGATTCCCACACCTGCACCTGGCGCAGCGCCTCGGCCTCGATCGCCTGCATGACGAAGCGCACCGAGTTCACGTTCTTCACCTCGCAGCGCGTGCGCAGCGCCTCGCCGGGATGGCGCACCGAGACGTTCACGTCCGCGCGCAGCGAGCCCTCCTCCATGTTGCCGTCGCAGGTGCCGAGATAGCGCAGGATGGAGCGCAGCTTGCGGATATAGGCACCCGCCTCCTCGGGGCTGCGCAGATCGGGCTCGCTGACGATCTCCATCAGCGCGACACCGGCGCGGTTGAGATCGATGAAGGATTTCGTCGGGTGCTGGTCGTGCAGTGACTTGCCGGCATCCTGCTCCAGATGCAGGCGCGTCACCCCGATCCGCCGCGTGCTGCCATCGGCCAGCTCGATCTCGACCATGCCGGCGCCGACGATGGGATGCTCGAACTGGCTGATCTGATAGCCGGCGGGCAGATCGGCATAGAAATAGTTCTTGCGGTCGAAGCGGCTGACCAGGTTGATCCGGGCGGCCAGGCCGAGCCCGGTGCGCACGGCCTGGGCGACGCATTCGCGGTTGATCACCGGCAGCATGCCGGGAAACGCCGCATCGACGAAGCTCACCTGGCTGTTGGGCGCGGCGCCGAAGGCGGTGGCGGCGCCGGAGAACAGCTTGGCGCGGCTGATCACCTGGGCATGGATTTCCAGGCCGATCACCACCTCCCAGCTTCCGGTGGAACCTTGCAGCATATAGCTCATGATTTCACGCTCCCGCCCGCATGGCGGGCAGCGCGGCGAAACCCGCCGCGCGCTCCAGCGCCGCACCCACGGCGAACACCGTCTCCTCGTCGAACGGGCGCCCGAGCACCTGAAGGCCGAGCGGCAATCCCCGCGCGTCGAGCCCGGCCGGCACGGAGAGGCCAGGAATGCCGGACATGTTGGCCGGCACGGTGAACACGTCGTTGAGATACATCGCCACCGGATCGCTCATCTTCTCGCCCTGGGCGAAGGCGGCCGAGGGGGCGGTCGGCGTCACCAGCGCATCGACGCGGGCGAAGACATCGGTGAAATCCTTCAGGATCAGCGCGCGGATCTTTTGCGCGCGCAGGTAATAGGCGTCGTAATAGCCGGCCGAAAGCACGTAGGTGCCGATCAGCACGCGGCGCTTGACCTCGGGCCCGAAGCCGGCGGCGCGGGTGTTCTCGTAGAGCGCGTCGAGATCATCGCCCTCGGTGCGGCTGGAAAAACGCACCCCGTCATAGCGCGCGAGGTTCGACGACGCCTCGGCGGGAGCGACGATGTAGTAGGTCGCGAGCGCGTATTTCGAATGCGGCAGCGAGACGTCCACGATCTCGGCGCCCTGCTCGCGCAGCCAGCCGAGCCCCTGCTGCCACAGTGCCTCGATCTCGGGCGCCATGCCATCGGCGCGGTATTGGCGCGGCACGCCGATGCGCAGGCCCTTCACGCCCCGCGCGCAGGCGGCGGCGAAATCCGGCACCGGGCGATCCGCACTGGTGGAATCCCTGGGGTCGTGCCCAGCCATCGAGCCGAGCAGGATGGCGCAATCCTCCACGCTGCGCGCCACCGGCCCGGCCTGGTCGAGCGAGGAGGCGAAGGCGACGATGCCCCAGCGGCTGCACCGCCCGTAGGTCGGCTTGATGCCGGCGATCCCGCAGAAGCTCGCCGGCTGGCGGATCGAGCCGCCGGTATCGGTGGCCGTGGCGCCGAGCGCCAGGCGTGCCGCCACCGCGGCCGCCGATCCGCCGGAGGAGCCGCCGGGAACCAGCGCGGCATTGTCGCCGCGCCGGGTCCACGGGTTGGTCACGGCGCCGAAGGCCGAGGTCATGTTCGACGAGCCCATGGCGAACTCGTCGAGATTGGTCTTGCCGAGAAACACCGCCCCGTCGCGCAGCAGGTTTGCGCTGACCGTGCTCTCGTACGGCGGGATGAAGTGCTCCAGGATGCGGCTGCCCGCGGTGGTGCGCACGCCCTGCGTGCAGAAGAGGTCCTTGATGGCGAGCGGCAGGCCGGTGAGCGCCCGCCCCTGCCCGGCGGCCAGCGCCGCGTCGGCCGCCCGCGCCTGGTCGCGCGCGCGCTCGGCGGTCACCGTGATGAAGGCGTTGAGCGTCGGGTTCAGCGCGGCGATGGCGGAAAGGAACGCCTCCGTCAGCTCGACGGAGGAAAAGCGGCGGGCGCGCAGGCCGTCGCGCGCGGCGGCCAGGGTGAGATCGGTCAGCATCATTCCACCACCTTCGGCACGGCATAGAAGTCGCCCTGGCGGTCCGGCGCGTTGGCCAGCACCGCGTCCACCACGCCGCCGTCATCGACCACATCCTCGCGCATCGGCAGGGCGACCCCCTGCACGCCGCCGGCGAGCGGCACGACGCCCTCGATATCGACCTCGTTGAGCTGCTCGATCCAGGCCAGGATGCCGGACAGATCGGCCTGCATCGGCGCGATATCGGACTCGTCGAGGCGGATGCGGGCGAGGCGGGCAATGCGGCGGATGGCCGCCGGATCGAGCGACATGCGTTTTCCTTGGCGTGGGGAAGCGGGCGGACCATAACGGCGCCCATGCCCCTGTTCAACATGGCCGAACTGCGCGCGACCCTGCCCGAAGGCCAGCGGCTGATCGGGCTCGATCCCGGCAGCCGGATCATCGGTGTCGCGCTGAGCGACGTCACCCTCATGCTGGCCAGCCCCTATGGCACGCTGGCGCGCGGCAAGCTCGCCGCCAACGCGGCCGAAATCCTCGCCATCGCCCGGCGCGAGGGGGCGGGCGGCCTGGTGATCGGCCTGCCGCTGTCGATGGATGGCACGCTCGGCCCCGCGGCCCAGGCGGCGCGCGACTGGGCGCACGCGCTCTCGGCTGCGACCGGGCTGCCCGCCGCGCTGTGGGATGAGCGGCTCTCCTCGGCCGCCGTC
>JAGXAV010000224.1 GCA_018971455.1 Rhodospirillales bacterium | reverse complement strand
TGCGTGGACGGATAAAAACTGGGCGCGGTGTTACACCGCGGGCATGGCCGGCGCCAAACGCCCGCCCAGGCGAACCGGTTCCACGCGGCGTGCCAGGCCGGTGGCATCGTCAGTCTCGACGAACAGGCCGCAAACCGTGGCCTCACCCTCGGCCGGATGCAGCCTTTCGCCCGGCATCTTGCGCCAGAAGCGAGCGGCGGCGATCTGCTTCTGCATGCCGATGACGCTGTCATAATCGCCGCACATGCCCGCATCGGACTGGAAGGCGGTTCCGCCGGGCAGAATCTGCTGGTCGGCAGACGGGCAATGGGTATGGGTGCCGACCACCAGGCTCACCTGGCCGTCGAAGCTGTGGGCGAAGGCCATCTTCTCGCTCGTCGCCTCGGCATGAAAATCCACGACAATGGCGGCGACCGAGTGGCCGAGTCTGTACTTTGCCAGCTCGATGGCGGACAGGCGGAACGGGCAATCCAGCGGGTCCATGAACAGCCTTCCCATGACGTTGAGCACCAGCGCGCGGCGCCCATCCGGCAGTTCGACCAAAGTGGTGCCGGCGCCGGGCGTGCCCGGGGGGAAGTTGAGCGGCCGGATCAGGCGTGGCGTCTCTGCAATGTGGGAAATCAGTTCCTTACGGTCCCATGCGTGGTTGCCGAGGGTGACCACGTCGGCGCCGGCGGCAAACAGGGCGCGTGCCATGTCCGGGGCGAGACCGAAGCCGTGGCTGGCGTTCTCGCCATTGATGATCGCCAGATCGATGCGAAGGGCGGCGCGCAGCCTCGGCAAGGCTGCTTCGGCCGCCTCGCGGCCGGTGCGCCCGACCACGTCGCCCAGGAAGAGAATGCGCATCTATGCTCCGCCACAGAGGATGACGCCCCGCTCCGTGGCGATCGCGTCGAGGCGCGCGTCGTACCCTACCGCCGGCACCGCGTCGAGTTCCTGGGCAGCGAAGGCGCAGCCGATGGCGTAGGCCCCCGGCAGGGCAGCGAGCGTGCGATCGTAATATCCGCCGCCATAGCCGAGCCGTCTCCCGCTTCGGTCGAATGCAAGCAGGGGCACGAACAGGGTGTGCGGCACGCCCACTGGCCCGTCCGGACGTAATGTTCCAAAGCGCTCACGAACCATGGCAATCCCGGGGGCCCAACGGCGGAAAATCAGCGGGTGGCCGCGCGGTGGGGTCTCCGGCAGCAGGACCGGATGGCCGCGTGCATGCAGCGCTTCGAGCAGCGGGCGAATGTCAATCTCGCCTTCGAGCGGCCAGAAGCCCGATACGGCAACGCCTGGTGGTGGCGGCAACTCGGCCAGCACGTTGGCAGCCAGCTGCCTGCCCCAAGCAGGGTCGCAACCAGCCCGCGCGGCAAGTGCCCGGATCCGGGCGGCGCGCTTCAGTTCGGCGATGTTATCCATAGAGGGGGAGGGTGGAGCCGCCGAAGCCGTTGGTGGTGCATCCTCCCAAGGCCTGCATGAGCAGGTGGGCACCAGATACCATGACCAGGGTCATGACAGAGCCAGTTCCCGGGAGAAGCTTATTGGCCCTGGGGATGTAGTACCTGACGCGCCCAGCAGCTCCATGAGTAGACATAAGGCCGATCAGCCTGTTTTGCTAGGGGCGATCGAGTTCGGCCACAATCTGCTCGGCGCGCGCAGCGAGGCGGGATATCCGACGGCTGCTGGCGTCGGCATCGCCGCGCCCGGCTTTGCCCGGCTTGGCACCGCTCTCGCGCAGGCCATCGATTTCCACCCGCATGTCATGCAACTCATCGGCCATCAGCAATGCGGCAAGCACCAGCAACCTCGCTTCACCGGAACTGCTGCCGAGCGCCTTGATGCCCTCAATGCGGCTGTCCACCTGCTCGGCCATGGCGGTGAGGTGCCGCTCCTGCCCATCCTCGCAGCCTACGGTGTACGTGTAGCCGTTGATTTTGACGGTAACGTGAGCCAACTGAGTTCCTTCCTGCCACCCGTTTTGAGATCCGGAGCGGCTGTCTTGGGCTAGGCGGGGTCCGCATTCAGGGCCGCATGCATACGCTCGATCACCGCGTCGAGTCGCGCTGTGACATCGGCATTTTGCGCGATTATGGCCTTGGCGGCCAGTTTTGGCTGTGCAGCCAAAAGAGCAATCCTCTCGAGGGCGGCTTCCAGCCGGGCCGCCGCGTCGTCCTGCTCGTCCTGCGGTGCCAATTCTGCCTCCGGAGTTCTGCTTGTGCTTGAGTTTCAACCCTTCAGGGGCTTGAACGTCAAGCATGTTCTTGCCGCCCGCCCTTGTCGTGCACGGTCTGGTCCATACGCAGGCCGCCCTGCGGCCTGGCCTGCCGGTAACGCTGCTTTCCGCCCCCGGAGCGGCGATATTCGCCGGCTGCGGCTGGTGGCGGGCCCTGATGCTGGCGGCCGGGGCCGAGCATCATGTGCTCGATTGCGCGGACGCGCCCGGGCGCGCCATGGAGGCGCTCCGGCTCGGGCAGCAGGTTCTGGTGTTTGACGGAGCGTCTCCGGCCTTTGCCGCGGTTTCGGCTGCTGCCGCTGTCCAGGGAGCGCTCGTGCTGCCAGCCCGTCCCATTGCGCTCGATCTCGCCCATCCGGATGCGCCCCGGCGCCTGATCGCCTGGCTACAGGGTGACAATGGTTGTGTGCTGGGCTAGACGCGCGAGAACATCGATCGGAGAACGGCTATGCGGATCACCCAGCGCGTCAAGAAGATTCTTGATTGGTATGAGAGCGACAACCCCGGCAGCAAGGCCAACCTCGCGCGTATCCTGATGGAGGGTAAGCTGGGCGGCACCGGCAAGCTGGTTATCCTGCCCGTCGATCAGGGCTTCGAGCACGGGCCGGCCCGCAGCTTTGCCCCCAACCCGGCCGCCTACGACCCGCATTATCATTTCCAGCTCGCCATCGAGGCTGGGCTCTCCGCTTATGCGGCGCCGCTGGGCATGATCGAGGCCGGGGCCGATAGCTTTGCCGGGGCCATTCCCACCATCCTGAAGATGAATTCGTCCAACAGCCTCGCCACCAGCAAGGACCAGGCGGTAACGGCGAGCGTCAACGACGCGCTGCGTCTGGGCTGTTCGGCAATCGGCTTCACCATCTATCCGGGCAGCGAATACGCCTTTGATCAGATGGAGGAACTGCGTGAACTGGCCGACGATGCGAAATCCGCCGGGCTCGCGGTGGTGTGCTGGAGCTATCCGCGCGGCCCCAACCTCGACAAGGCTGGCGAGACGGCTGTCGATATCTGCGCCTACGCTGCCCACATGGCCGCCCTGATGGGTGCGCATATTATCAAAGTGAAGCCGCCCACGGCGCACCTCAGCCTGGAGGCGGCCAAGAAGGTCTACGAGGCCCAGCAGATCGACGTCTCCACGCTCGCCAAGCGGGTCGAGCACGTTATGCAGGCAAGTTTTGCCGGCAAGCGCATCGTGGTGTTCTCGGGCGGCGAGGCCAAGGGGCTGGACGGGCTTTATGAGGAGATCCGGGGCCTACGCGACGGCGGTGCCAACGGCAGCATCATTGGCCGGAACACGTTCCAGCGCCCGAAAGTCGAGGCGCTGGCGATGCTCGCGAAGATCATCGAGATCTACCAGGGCAAGGCCTGATCACCATGCCGGATTCGGGGTGCCGGCTATATCTGGTCACCCCTCCGGCCATCCACCTGCCTGACTTCGCCGGCAAACTGGCCGTGGCGCTTGATGCCGGCGACGTCGCGGCACTGCAGATCCGGTTGAAGGGCCTCGATGATGATGGTCTGCGGCGTGCCATCGATGCGCTGCGACCGGTGGCCCACGCCCGTGGGGTGGCGGTGCTGATGAACGATCGGCCCGACCTCGCGGTCGCGCATGGCTGTGATGGCGCCCATGTTGGCCAGAGCGATACGCCGGCGCGGGACGCGCGAAAAATCCTCGGCGATCTGACAATGGGGGTCACCTGCCATGCCAGCCGCGATCTGGCGATGCAGGCGGGAGAGGACGGCGCCAATTACGTTGCCTTTGGCGCGTTCTATCCGACCGAGACCAAGGAGGCCTCGGCCCACGCCGAGCCGGAGATCCTGCAGTGGTGGTCGGAGCTGATGGAACTGCCTTGCGTGGCAATCGGCGGCATCACGGCGGCGAACTGCGCGCCCCTGGTGCAGGCGGGGGCGGATTTTCTCGCCGTCATCGGTGCGGTGTGGAACCACCCCGACGGTGAGGCCGCCGGCGTGCGCGCCCTGAACGCGGCGATCGCCGAGGCCCTCAGCGCCCGCGGCCGCTGATCGCCAGCATCCCGACGCCTAGGACGCCGCAGACCACCGTCATGATGCTGATCAGCCAGCGCATCCGAGTGGCCTCCGCCGCGGCCTCGATGTGAAAATGCCGCCGCATCGCCACCCGTTCGGCGGCGATGCGCGCCGGCATGTCGTCGCCCGGGGGCAGAAGGGCGGCGGCGCTGCGGCCCAGGCGTGGCC
This sequence comes from Rhodospirillales bacterium, assembly GCA_018971455.1. Lineage (GTDB taxonomy): Bacteria > Pseudomonadota > Alphaproteobacteria > Acetobacterales > Acetobacteraceae > REEB85. The sequence continues at coordinate 137 of JAGXAV010000224.1, read as the reverse complement.
GCAGCGCCTCTAGCGCGGCGGCCGGGTTCGGTCCGTGAAGGGCGGCCAGCGCGTCATCCAGGGTCGCCTCACGTGCCAGTGCTCGTTCCAGAGGCAACGGGACGGCGTAGGTCGCGAACACGCCAAGCAACCCCACC
>JAGXAV010000223.1 GCA_018971455.1 Rhodospirillales bacterium | reverse complement strand
TCCTCGGGAATTGCGGCGCCGATCCAGCCCATTTTGGCGAGGCCCTGCCAGAGCGCCGCATCATGGGTCTGCGCGCCTTCGAGCACGCGGCGCGCCTCGCGGATCGTCCCGCGCGCGGCCAGGTAGCGCCGCGCCGTCTCGCGCAGCTGAAGCAGATCGTCGGAGAATTCAAAATTCATGACGCCGTCCCGGTGTGCTCGTGGCACTTGCGATCAGGCTAGACGCTGCGCGAGGGTTTGGCCAAACTAAATCCAAACCCGCCGGCGCGGACCGGATGCAGGGAAAATCGGAAGGGACGGACATGGCGGGATTATGCGCGGGCCGGGTGGCGATCGTGACCGGGGCAGGGCGGGGCATCGGCGCGGAATATGCCAAGCTGCTGGCCGCCCACGGCGCCAGCGTCGTCGTCAACGATCTCGGCGGCGCCATGGACGGCACCGGGGCGGACGAGACGCCTGCACAGGGCGTGGTGCGCGAGATCATCGCCGCCGGCGGAAAGGCCGTGGTGAACACGGACAATGTCGCGGACTGGAACGGCGCCCGGCGCCTGGTCGAACAGGCGATCGATACGTTCGGCAAGCTCGATGTTCTGGTCAACAACGCCGGCATCCTGCGCGACCGCATGCTCACCAACATGACGGAGGCGGAGTGGGACGGCGTCATCAACGTGCACCTGAAAGGCACATTCGCACCCTCCCGCCACGCCGCCGCCCATTGGCGCGCGCTGAGCAAGGAGCATGACCGTCCGGTCGATGCGCGCATCATCAACACCAGCTCGGTCTCGGGCATTTACGGCAATCCGGGACAGACCAATTACGGCGCGGCCAAGATGGGCATCGCCGCCTTCACCATCATCGCCGCGCGCGAATTGAAGCGCTATGGCGTGACGGTGAACGCCATCGCGCCGATCGCCCTGACGCGGCTGACGGAGGGGCTGCGGGCGCTGACCGAGGAGGAGATGGAACGCCGCCATCCCCGCCATGTGGCGCCCGCCGTGGTCTGGCTGGCCAGCACGCAATCGGCCGATTTCACAGGGCGCGTGGTCGAGGCCGGCGGCGGCATCCTCGCCATCGCGGAGGGCTGGCACCGTGGACCGACGGCGGAGCCGGAAGAAAATCCCGAGCATCTCGGTCCGGTCATGTACGGATTGCTCGCCCGCGCGCGGAAGAATGCCGGCATGAACGGGCAGGAGCTGGACTGAGGCCGCGCCCATGCGCCCGCTGCCCGATCTCGCCACCCTCAACCCCGGCGCGCACGCGGCGCGCCAGCCCGACAAGCCGGCGCTGATCGATGCCGGAACCGGTGCGGTGGTGACCTACCGCATGCTCGATGACGGGTCGAACCGCTTCGCCAATCTGCTGCATCGCCTGGGGCTGCGGCGCGGCGACCACATCGCGATCTTCATGGAGAACCACCCGCTCTACCTGGAAATATGCTGGGCGGCGCTGCGCTCGGGGCTCTACATCACCGCCGTCAACCGCTACCTCACCGCCGGCGAGGCTGCCTATATCGTGCGCGATTGCGGCGCGCGCGTGCTGGTCAGCTCGCAAGCCCTCGCCGAGGTGGCGGGCGCACTCGCCCCCCTGGCGCCGGACTGCGTCACGCGCCTGATGGTCGATGGCGTGATCGCGGGCTGGGACTCCTACGAGGCGCAGACAGCGAAATTTCCCGCGACACCGCTTGCCGAGGAATGGCTGGGCGATACCATGCTCTACAGCTCCGGCACCACCGGACGGCCGAAGGGCATCAAGCGCAAGCTTCCGGACGTGCGGTTGCAGGAGGGTTTCCGCAGCATGGAGACCTTCACGGCGTACGATTTCCACGCGGACATGACGTATCTCTCGCCGGCGCCGATCTATCACGCCGCACCGCTCGCCTATTGCATCGCCACGCAGCGCTTCGGCGGCACGGTGGTGATGATGCGCCGGTTCGATCCGCTGGAGGCGCTGCGGCTCATCGGCCGCTATCGCATCACCCACAGCCAATGGGTGCCGACGATGTTCGTGCGCATGCTCAAGCTGTCCGCGGCCGAGCGCGCGGAGCTGGAGTCCTCCAGCCATGTCTGCGCCATCCATGCCGCCGCGCCGTGCCCCGTCGAGGTCAAGCGCGCGATGATCGCCTGGTGGGGACCGATCATCCAAGAATACTACGCGGCAACCGAGAGCAACGGCGCCACCCGCATCACCAGCGCCGAGTGGCTCGCCCATCCCGGCTCCGTCGGTCAGGCCAAGATGGGCATCCTGCACATTTGCGACGATGACGGGCGGGACCTGCCGCCAGGCGAGTCCGGCCTGGTCTATTTCGAACGCGACGAAATGCCCTTCGAGTACCACAACGATCCCGACAGGACGCGACGCGCCCAGCACCCCGACCGTCCCGGCTGGACCACGCTCGGCGATGTCGGTCATATCGATGCGGAGGGCTATCTCTATCTCACCGACCGCAAGGCGTTCATGATCATTTCGGGCGGCGTGAACATCTACCCGCAGGCAATCGAGGACGCGCTGGTGACGCATCCCAAGGTGCGGGACGTGGCGGTGATCGGCGTGCCGGATGCCGATCTCGGCGAGGCGGTGAAGGCGATCATCGAGCCGGCCGAGGGCGTCGCCCCGAACGACGCCCTGGCCGCGGAACTGACCGAGTTCCTGCGTGCGCGCGTCGCCCGCTACATGGTGCCGAAATCCATCGACTTCATTGACGAGATGCCACGCCTGCCCACCGGAAAGCTCTACAAGCAGGCCCTTCGTGCGCGCTATCACGCGGGCCAGACGGAGAAGCAGCATGTCTGATGCCAAACGCCCCCGCCCGCTGCCCACACCCGAGACGCAGCATTTCTGGGAGGGCACGCGCGCCGGCGAATTGCGCCTGCAACGCTGCCGTCCCTGCGCCAGGGCGTATTTCCCGCCGCGCCCCTTCTGCCCGCATTGCGGCGGGCGCGAGGTGGAGGTTTTCGTCGCCAGCGGCCAGGCACGGCTCTACAGCTACGTCATTCATCACCGCGCCGTGCCCGGCTTCACGCCGCCCTACGCCATCGCCGTGGTCGAACTTGCCGAAGGCCCGCGCATGATGAGCAACATCGTCGATTGCCCGCAGACGCCCGAAGCCCTGGTGCTCGACATGCAGCTCGAGCCGGTCTTCGAGCGGATGGACGACGAGATCACCCTCGCCTTGTTCCGTCCGGCCAGGGGAGATACGCCATGAAGCCGGGCGCGGTTGCCATCGTCGGTGCGGCCGAGACCACGCGGCTCGGCCATATTCCCGACATGTCGCAGATCCAGCTGCATGCCGACGCGGCGCTCAACGCCATGCAGGATGCCGGCCTCACCCCCGCCGATATCGACGGGGTGGCGGTCGCCGGCGAAACGCCGATCGCCATCGCGCATTATCTCGGCATCACGCCGCGCTGGGTGGACGGCACGGCGGTCGGCGGCTGCTCGTTCATGCTGCATGTTCGCCATGCGGCCGCGGCCATCAGCGCCGGGCTGTGCCGCACCGTGCTGATCACGCATGGCGAGAGCGGCCGTTCGCGCATCGGCTTGAACCGCCCGCCGCCATCGCCGGCGAGCCTGGTGGGCCAGTTCGAACTGCCGTTCGGCCCGATGGGGCCGCCGTCGATGTTCACCATCCCGGTGCTGCGCTACATGAAGACCCACGGCCTGACCCATGAGCAGCTTGCCATGGTGGCGGTGGTGCAGCGGCAATGGGCGGGCCGCAATCCGCGCGCGATGTTCCGCGACCCGATCACGGTCAGCGACGTGCTGGACTCGACGATGATCGCCTATCCCTTCCGCCTGCTGCAATGCTGCCTGGTCACCGATGGTGGCGGCGCGCTCATTCTCACCGCGGCTGAACGGGCGCGCGATTTTCCGCAGCGGCCGGTCTACGTGCTCGGCACCGGCGAGAGCGTCGAGACGCCGATGATCAGCCAGATGGAGGATTTCACCTCGTCTCGCGCCTTCCGCGTCGCCGGGCCCACCGCCTTCGCCGCCGCCGGCATCACGCACAAGGATGTCGATCATCTGATGATCTATGATGCCTTCGCGCATCTGCCGATCTACGGGCTGGAGGATCTGGGTTTTGTCGGGCGCGGGGAGGCGGGTGCCTTCATCGCCGCCGGGCACACCGCCCCGGGGGGCAGGCTGCCGATGAACACCAATGGCGGCGGCCTCAGCTACACCCATACGGGCATGTACGGCATGTTCGCGCTGCAGGAGAGCGTGCGCCAGATGCGCGGCACCGCGCCGGCCCAGGTGGAGGGGGCGAACATCTCCGTCTGCCACGGCGTCGGCGGCATGTTCGCCGCCAGCGGCACCATCATCATGGGGCGCGAGCCGGGCTGACCTCCTGCCGCGGTCTAGCCGCCACGCCAATCCGCCAGCACGCTCTCCGGTGACACCGTGCGCGGCCTGCCGCCGGCCGCGCCGGGCGTGCGCGAGAAGCGCGGGGCGGGGGCGGCCTGGCGCACGCCCTCCACGCTCACGAAGCTCGCGCGCGCCACGTTGTGGGCATGGCCGGCCGCCTCATCGAGCGCCAGCACCGGCGCCACGCAGGCCTCGCTGCCCTCCAGCAGCGCGCACCACGCGGCCTGGCTGCGCGTGCGGAAGACCGCCGCC
>JAGXAV010000222.1 GCA_018971455.1 Rhodospirillales bacterium | reverse complement strand
GCAGGTGGAGGTGGTGTGCGCGCCGTCGGCCGAGGTGACGGCACGGCTCGAGGCGGGCGCGCTCGATCTGACCTTGTGCTCGGAGGGGGCGGAGCGGCCAAGCGGGGATGCCGTGCGGCTGTGGCGCGGCCGGCTGATGTGGATCACCTCCGAGCGCCATGCGCCGCACCGGATGGACCCGTTGCCGCTCTCGCTGGGGATTTCCGATGAGCGCTGGCGGGGAGATTGCTGCTGGCGCCAGGCGGCGATCGCCGCCCTCGATCGTGCCGGCCGGCGCTGGCGCATGGCGTACAGTTCCTCCTCGATGACCGGAAGCCAGGCCCCTGTCCTGGCCGGACTCGCGGTGACCGTGTCGCCCAGCGTGTGGCTGCCCGAAGGGCTGCGCGCGCTCGGCCCCGACGAGGGCCTGCCGGAGCTGCCGGATACCGGCATCCTTCTGCTCAAGGCACGCCGGCCGCGCCAGCCGGTGACCGATGTTCTGGCGGCCCATATCAGCGAAACCTTTGCCGCCGAGATGCGCCGCCTCGATCGCGCCTGACGGAGCTGGCCGCGCGGCCGCGGGCGCGGCGGAGTCCTTGGAGGCCGGCGCCCGAACCGCACAGCGTTTCAGAGTCCCGAAAAGCGCAGCCGCACCCTCAGCCCAGGGGCGGCATCGTCCACGCGCAGCTCGGCCTGGTGCAGTTCGGCCACTGCCGCAACAAGGCTGAGCCCGAGGCCGCTGCCCGGTGTCGTCCGGCTGGCCTCGCGGCGGTAGAAGCGGTCAAGGATGCGGGTCCGCTCGCTCTCCGGCACACCCGGACCATCATCGGCCACACTCAGGGCCGGCGCGCCCTCTTCCATCGCCACGGACACGGTTACCGTCGATCCGTCAGGGGTGTGGCGCAGCGCGTTCTCGATCAGGTTGACCAGTGCCTGAACCAGCAGTTCACGATCTCCGTGAATCGTGGCGCCGTGATCCCTGGCGGCCGGAGCGATCATGACCCGCAGATGATGGTGCTGGTCCTCGGCGACCGGCTCGAATACGTCGGCCACGGTGGCGACAATCTCGGCGAGATCGACGTCGCGGAAGCCGGCGCGTCGCGAGCCGGCCTCGATCTGGGCGATGCGCAGCAGGGCGCCGAAGGTTTGCAGGATGCCCTCGGCCTCGGCGATTGCGTGGTCGATCGCCCGCTCGTATTCGGCCGTGGTGCCGGCCTTGCCACGGGCCGCACTCAGCCCCTGGCAGAGCCGCGACAGCGGCGTTCGCAGATCATGCGCAATATCATTCGAGATCTGGCGCAGGCTCTCCATCAGGGCGGCGATACGGTCCAGCATCCGGTTCAGCGTCGCCGCCAGCCGGTCCAGGTCGTCACCACTGCCACGCAGTGGGATGCGCTGGCTCAGCTCGCCGGCGATGATGGCCTCCGCGGTCCGGGTGATCGCGTCCAGGCGGCGCAGGAAGCCCATGCTCATCAGGAAGCCGCCGCCAATGCCGAGGGCCGCAACCAGCACGGCGACCCAGCCGAAGGCCGTCAGCACAGTGGCCTGCACATCATCGATGCGCGCCAGATCGTCACCGACCGCCAGCCGCCCGCCACCGGCCAAACCGGTGACGAGCACGCGCAGATGTTCGGGCGGCTCGACCATGGAATCGGAGCTGCGCGGCCCAGCCTCCACCCTCATCCATCCGGTGCCGGTGGGAAGCCTTGGCAGCACGCCGGCCAGGCGCGTCCCCGATGGCTGTTCGACGGCGAAATCCAGCGCCAGCAGCCCGCGCTCGCGCGCCCGCACGGCGGCGACCAGCGCGGCCAGGCCGCCGCTATGGTAGGTCGCCTGCAGGGTGGCGATCTCGGCGCCGATCCGATCCGACATCTGGCGATCCAGCGCGCCGCCGATGGTCCATAGCGAGACCGCGCCGAGAATCAGCACCGAGGCGGTGAACAGGCCGGCATAGAGCGTCGCCAGCCGGAAGCTGGCGGTGCGCAGCGAGCGCGGCAGGCGGAGGTTAATGCGGCGCACGCATCGCGTATCCCGCACCGCGCACGGTCTGGATGAGGTCGGCGTCGCCGCCGCGGTCGAGCTTGGCGCTCAGGCGACTCATATGCGTCTCGACGATGTTGGTCCGGGGGTCGAAATGGAAATCCCACACTCCTTCCAGCAGCATGGTGCGTGTTACCACCTGGTCGGCGTGCCGCATCAGATACTCCAGAAGCTGAAATTCGCGCGGCTGGAGTTCGATGCGGGTGCCACCGCGGCAGACCGTGCGCCGGATCAGGTCCATCTCCAGATCGGCCACCCGCAGCACCGTCTCCACCTGCACCAGCGGCGGGCGGCGGGCCAAGGCGTTCAGGCGGGCCAGCAACTCGGCAAAGGCGAAGGGCTTCACCAGGTAGTCGTCTCCGCCGGCGTTCAGCCCGGCCACCCGGTCGTCGATGCCGCCCAGCGTGGTGAGGAAGAGCACCGGCGTGCGCAGCCCGGCCGCGCGCAGCGTGCGCACAATGCCCACGCCATCGAGACCGGGCAGCATGCGATCCACCACCAGCACGTCGTAGGTCTCGCTACTGGCGAGGAACAGCCCGTCGCGGCCATTGGCGGCGTGGTCCGTGACGTGTCCGTGCTGCTTCAGCCCGCCGGCAATGTAGGCGGCGGTCTCGTCGTCATCCTCGATCAGCAGGATTTTCACGGCAAGCTTTCCTCGGTGCAAGTTCCATACAGCTTTGACGCCAAGACGGCTATGACGCCCAAGCGCCCATTACGACCGTCGCCGCCGCAGGAGCACGCCGCCGAGCAGCAACGCCGGCACCCCCAGCGCCACCGGCAGGACGCGGCCCGATTCCACCACCGGCTTGGGCTGAACGGTGAAATCGACGAAGCGGCTCGGGGTCAGCGCCGCGCCGGTGCGGCTGACGGCGCTGACCACCACGCGATACCGGCCGGACTGGATCAGCCGCATCGGCCAGGCGGTGGTGATCTCGGCGCCGGGGGCCAGGGCCGCCACGGCGATGGCCTTGTGGGCGCTCCAATCCTCGAGATCCACCGGCTGCTCATGGCCGGGATCAACCTGCACCAGGCTGAGCCAGGCGATCAGGCCATCGACGGGGGTTGTGCCGGCGTTGCGGATGGTGCTGCGGAAGGCCAGACGGTCGCCCATGCGGGGCGCATCCGGATTGCCCGTGGCCGGCCGCAAATCGACCTTGAGATCGGCCGCCGGGTGCGGCGCCACGGTCTCGGCCGCGGCGGAAGCGGCGGGCGGGGCCGCCATGGCCGCAAGCCACGGGGCGCCGGCGAGAAACGCGACCAGGATGATGCGATCGATCATGACAGGGTTCCTCAATTGGACAGCCGGCGGATCGCCGCGGCGGCCCACCATGCGGTGATGGCGAGCCACGCGGTTGCGACGGCGGCATGTCCGGCCTGGGCGATGGCGCCCTGGGAGTCGATGATCACCGCGTCGAAGCCGTTGAGCGCCGCGGAGAAGGGGTTGACCGCATCGAACACCCGCCCGATGGCGGATTGGCGCAGGCTGGGCCCCAGCAGCACGGGGCTGGCCGACAGCACCAGGCCGGTCAGCGCGACCGAGAGGGCGGTGCGGGCGGACTGCATCCGCGCACCGAGCGCCACGCCCAGAAACCCGAACCCCAGCACCACCGGCGTGCCCAGCGCCAGCAGCGCCGCCATGCCCGCGAGCATGTTCTGACCGGTGCTGCCGACCGCCCAGAAATACGGTGCCGCCAGCGCCAGCATCACACCCCACGCGGCCACCGGCCCTCCAAGCTTGCCCGCCAGGATGCTGTCACGCCGCACCGGCGCGAGCAGCAGCGGCAGCAGGCTGCCGCGCTCGCGTTCGCCGCCGATCGCGTCAATGCCCGAGATCAGCGCCAGCAGCGCGCCCAGCGCGGTGACCAGCCCGGCCATGTCGTAGACGACCTGGGCGTTGTCCAGCAGGCTCAGTTCGATGCTGCCAACCAGCAACAGGCTGAAGCCGGACAGTACCGCGGTTGTGACGGCCAGCCAGAGCTGGCCGCGCAGGCCGAGCACCAGCTCGCCGGCCTCCTTGCGGGCGATGCGAAGGGCCGGATGCAGGGCGGGGCTCATGGCGCGCCCCCCGCGGCTGGCGGAGACGGTGCGATGCCGCCCGTCAGCGCCAGGTACAGCGCCTCCAGCCCGCCGCCCTCGGGCGCGATCGTCAGGATCGGCCAGCCCAGAAAGAACAGCTCGCGCCACGCCTCCGGCGGGCCGACATGCGGATCGACATCGACGATCGCGTAGTTGGCGCTGTGATGGACCACGCGGATATGGGCCGGCGTTGGCCCGCCCGGCGGCAGCGGCGCGGTGAGTTCGAGGCGGAACCGCGACAGGCTCGCCTGGCCGGCCAGGAGATCGGCCAGGCCGCCCTGCACCACCGTGACCCCGGCATCGATCACGCAGATGCGATTGCACAGCCGCTCCACGTCATCGAGGATGTGGGTGCACAGCAGGATGCCGACACCCCGTCCGGCAAGGTCCAGCAGCAGGTCGTGCATGTCCCGCCTTCCGCGCGGATCGAGCCCGCTGGTCGGCTCGTCCAGCACCAGCAGCGCCGGGTCGGCGACCAGGGCGCGGGCCAGGCCGAGCCGCTGGCGCATGCCGCGGGAGAAGGTTCCGATCGTCTG
>JAGXAV010000221.1 GCA_018971455.1 Rhodospirillales bacterium | reverse complement strand
CTCGCGCAGCGCCGCGATGGCGGCGGCGTCGAGCACCATGCCCTTCTTCAGCACCCGGTCCGCCAGGCGGTGCGAATGGGCCAGCACCGCGCCCTCCGCCTCGGCGAGCGGGAAGGCGGCGAAGATCACGCCGCTTCTTTCGCCGCCCGGGTCCCGGCATGGCGGCGCACCGCGACCAGCTCGGCCAGGATGGAGACGGCGATCTCCGGCGCCGTGACGGCGGCGATGTCGAGCCCGACCGGGCCCTTGATGCGCGCCAGCGTCGCTTCGTCATGGCCGAGCTCGCGCAGCCTTTCCAGCCGCCGCCCATGGGTCCGCCGGCTGCCCAGCGCGCCGATATGAAAGGCCGGGCTGCGCAGCGCGCGGTCCAGCGCCGGGTCGTCGAGCTTGGGGTCGTGGGTGAGGGTGATGACGGCGCTGCGGCTGTCCGGCGCGAGCGCGTCCATCGCCTCGTCCGGCCAGTCGGTCATGATGGTGACGTTGGGGAAACGCTCGGTGGTGGCGAAGGAGCGCCGCGGATCGACCAGCACGACATCGAGCCCCATCAGCGCCGCCATCGGCACCAGGGCCTGGGCGATATGCACCGCGCCGACCACGATCAGCCGCAGCCTCGGGTTGAAGGTGTGCAGGAACCATTCGCCATTGCCCAGCCGCACCGTGCCGCTCTCGTCGCGGTCGAGCGCGCGGGCGGCCGCCTCGGCGAGGTCGGCAGGCGCGGCGGGGTCGGGCAGCAGCATCTGCGCGCCATCGGGCAGGCTGGTCGCCAGCACCACCGGGCGCTTGGCCGCCCGCGCCGCGGCCAGCGCGGCGAGTGTCGCCGGAGTCATGCCAGCGCCTCCACGAAAACCTTGAGCTTGCCGCCGCAGGCCAGCCCCACCTCCCAGGCGCGCTCGTCGGTGATGCCGAAATCGAGCAGCTGCGGCACGCCGGTCTCGATAGTCTTCATCGCCGCCTCCGCCACCGCCCCCTCGATGCAGCCGCCGCTGACCGAGCCGGCCATCCGGCCCGAGACCGTCACGGCAAGCTGGCTGCCGGCCGGGCGGGGGGAGCTGCCCCAGGTCTGCGTCACCGTGGCCAGCGCCACTTTCTCGCCCGCTGCCCGCCACGCGGCGGCAACGGACAGGATGTCGTCGGCTTGCGTCATGCGGCGATCCTCCAGGCATCCATCGCGCGCGGATTGCCCGGGCGCGACAGGGTTTCCACCAGCGCGCCCAGGCTGGCGAGGTTATGCACGGTGCGGAACTCATCCACGTGCGGCAGCATGGCGCGGATGCCCTGGGATTTGGGCTCGAACCCATCCCATCGCAACAGCGGGTTCAGCCAGATCAGCCGGCGGCAGGATTTGTGCAGCCGCTCCATGTTTTCCGCCAGCCCGTGCGCGCCGTCGCGGTCCAGCCCGTCGGTCACCAGCAGCACCACCGCCCCCTGGCCGAGCACGCGCCGCGCCCAGTTGCGGTTGAACATCGCCAGCGCCTCGCCGATGCGCGTGCCGCCGGACCAGTCCGGAACCGCGTGGGCCACCATCTGGAAGGCCATTTCGGGGTCGCGGTGGCGCAGCTGGCGGGTGATGTTGGACAGGCGGGTGCCGAACAGGAACACCGAGACGCGCTCCCGGTCATTCGCCACCGCGTGCAGGAAATGCAGCAAAATCTGCGCATACCGGCTCATGCTGCCGGAAATGTCGCAGAGCACGACCAGGGGCGGCGGCCGCGTCGTGCGCCGGCTGCTCTCGATGGAGAGGATCTCGCCCCCCTGGCGCAGGCTGGCGCGGATGGTCGCGCGCAGATCGGTGTGCGGGCCGGACGGATCGGGTCGCCGGCGACGGGTGCGGCGCAGATCGAGCGGCAATCGCAATTTGCGAATCGCCGATTTCGCGTTGTCGATCTCGGCGGCGCTCATCGCCTCGAAATCCATCTGCTGGAGGCGTTCGCGCTCCGAGACCGTCATCACCGCCTCGATCTCGGGCGGCCTGTCGGGCGGCGGTTCGCGCTTCTCGCGCGGCTTTGCCAGGGCCTCGGCCAGGCGCCGGCTGCCGGGCGGTGCGCGCTCGGGCGGCTTTTCCTTGCCGCCCTCCATCAGTGCCATCGCCGCCGCCGCCCTGGCCGCCTCGGGGTCGCGCCAGAACATGGCGAAGGCCTGGGCGAACAGGTCGGCATCCTCGTGCCGGCGCAGCAAGGTGGCCTGCAGGGCGGCGCGGGTTTCGGTGCGGCTGGCGAGGTCGATGCGGCTCAGCGCGTTGATGGCGGCCAGCGTGTCGGCCGGGCCCAGGCGCAATCCGGCGCGGCGCAGCAGGCGGGCGAAATGCATGACATTCGCCACGAATGTCGCGCCGCCCGCGGTCATGCGGCGGCCGCGCGCGCCTCGCCGATCAGACGGGCTGCCTCCGCACCTTTGATTTTCGCGATATCATCTTGATATTTCAGCAGAACGCCGAGGGTTTCATCCACCGCGGCCGGCGCTAGCTCGTGCTGGTTGAGGTGGTTCAGCGCGCTCGCCCAGTCGATCGTCTCGGCCACGCCGGGCAGCTTGAAGAGGTCCTGGCCGCGCAGCCGCTGCACGAAGGCGACGATCTCGGCGGAGAGCTTCTCGGCCACGCCCGGCGCCTTGCGGGCGAGGATCAGCCGCTCGCGCTTCGCGTCCGGGTAGTCCACCCAGTGATAGAGGCAGCGCCGCCGGATGGCGTCGTGCACCTCGCGCGTGCGGTTGGAGGTCAGCACCACCACGGGGGGTGTGGCGGCCCGGATGGTGCCGTATTCGGGGATGGTGAGCTGGAAATCGGCCAGCACCTCGAGCAGGAAGGCCTCGAACGGCTCATCGGCGCGGTCGAGCTCGTCGATCAGCAGCACGGCCGGCGGCTGGTCGGGGTCGATGGCCGAGAGCAGCGGGCGGGATTGCAGGAACTCGCGGGCATAGATGTCGCTGGACAGCGCGGTGCGCTCGGTGGCGCCCGCGGCCTCGGCGATGCGGATGGCCATCAGCTGGCGGGCATGGTCCCACTCATAGGCCGCGCCGGCGAGGTCCAGCCCGTCATAGCATTGCAGGCGCACCAGCCGCCGCCCGAGCCCGGCGGCCAGCACCTTGGCGATCTCGGTCTTGCCCGTGCCCGGCTCGCCCTCGAGGAAGAGCGGGCGCTGCATCGAGAGGGCGAGGAAGATGGTGGTGGCCAGCGCCGTGTCGGCAACGTACTCGCCGGCTTCGAGCAGGGCGAGCGTGTCGGCGACCGAGCCTGGCTGCATCAGAGGAGGGCCCCGAACATCAGCACCACGATGGCCAGGAAGATCACCCCGCCCACCCAGGCGACCAGCGGATAGCCCATCGGCTCCGCCGGCAGCATGTCCAGAAGGCCGATCGCCGCCGGCTCGGGCAGGGGGGCCCCGGCCTCGGCGGGGGCGAGCTGGGCGGCGAAGCGGTCGAAGAAGGCATCGGCCATCTGCTTGGCGGTGGCGTCGATCAGCCGCGCGCCGAGCTGGGCGATCTTGCCGCCGACCTGCGCCTTGACGTCGTAGGCCAGCACGGTGTCGGCGCCGTCGGCCGTCAGGGTCACGGTGGCGCCGCCCTTGGCGAAGCCGGCCACGCCGCCCTGGCCCTCGCCGGCGATGCGGTAGCTGTTCGGCGGATCGAGGTCGAGGAGCTGGACCTTGCCGGCGAATTTGGCGGCGATCGGGCCGATCTTCACCGAGGCGGTGGCGCGCAGGTCGGAGTCCGATTCCTTGACCAGCGTCTCGCAGCCGGGGATGGCCGCCTTCAGGATGTCGGGGTCGTTGAGGGCGGCCCATACCTTCTCGCGCGACGCTGCAATCCGCCGCTCGCCGGTCATGTCCATGTCGGGTTCTGCTCCGTGTCAGTGCCGCGCGTGGCCGGTTGCGCGGGGGGGACGTTACTTATAGGGGAGGGGACGTGCAACCGAGCCTCGGCAGATACGCACCCATCGGGATATGGGGTGCGGCGGCGCTCTGCGCCACCCTGTGGCCATTGCCCGCCGATGCGGCGGGCCGCGATGGGGCCGTTCCGGGACTGTCATGGGCCATACCTTTCCTCGGCCTGCTCCTGTCCATCGCCATCCTGCCGCTGGCCGCACCCCGCTTCTGGCATCATCGGATGGGCGCTGTGGCGGGGTTCTGGACGCTGGCGCTGCTGGCGCCGCAGGCCGCACTGGCCGGGCTGGGCAGCGCCGCGGGGCTCGCCTGGCACGCCGTGCTGCTGGAATACCTGCCCTTCGTGACCCTGCTGCTGGCGCTGTTCGTCGCCGGCGGGGGCATCGTCATCGAGGGCGGGCCGTGGGGCACGCCCGCCGGCAACACCGCGCTGCTGGCGCTCGGCACGCTGCTCGCCGGCGTGCTGGGCACCACCGGCGTCGCCATGGTGCTGATCCATCCGCTGCTGCGCGCCAACGCGCACCGGCGGCGGCGCGCGCATCTGGTGGTGTTCTTCATCCTCCTTTGCGCCAATATCGGCGGCGCGACTTCGCCGCTGGGCGATCCGCCGCTCTATCTCGGCTTCCTGCGCGGCGTGCCGTTCTTCTGGCCGGCGCGCCATCTCGGGCCGCTGATGCTGGCGGTGGCGGCGCCGCTGCTGCTGGCGTTCTGGCTGACCGACCGGCATTTCGCCGCGCGCGAGCCTGCGGCGCCACCCCGGGCGCCGCTGCGGCTGC
>JAGXAV010000220.1 GCA_018971455.1 Rhodospirillales bacterium | reverse complement strand
GCCCAGGCGCAGGCGGTGCGCGCGGCGGTCGCCGCCGAACTTGGCCGGCTGGCCGCCGCCGACGTCCACCCCGCGGCGCCGGGCGTGCCGGGCGCGATCGCGCCGCGCCCCGCCGCGCCGGTCCGCGAGGCGGATGTGGAGCAGCCTGGCTACCGCGCGGGTTCCTTCATCATCTATCCCGGCATCCAGGCCGCGACGATCTATGACAGCAATATCTACGCCACCGGCAGCGGCAAGCGCGCGGACTGGCTGGGCACCATCTCGCCGAAGCTGAGCATCGAATCGGACTGGAAGCGCCACTCGCTGACCGCCGATGTGCAGACCGATCTGACCGGCTACGTCCGATCGCCGCATGAGAACACGGTCGATTGGAACGCCAACGTGGAAGGCCGCATCGACGCGACCGACACCACGCAGGTGGTTCTTGGCGGCACCTACATTGCCGCGCACGAGGACCGGTCGTCGCCCGACGCCGTGGAAGGCTTCACGCCGACGCCCTATCGCGAGACCAACGGCTATGCCGGGGTTCTGCAGCGCGTGGGGGATTTTGCGATCCGCCTGGGCGGCGCGGTCGAGCATGTGGTGTTCGGCAATGTCGACAGCGCGAACGGCATCATCAACAACCATGATCGCGACCGCAACCGCATCACCTTCGGCGGCCTGGTTCGATATGACGCCAATCCCGGCTTCCGGCCCTATGTCGAGGCGATGGGAGATCTGCGCCAGTACAACCAGACGCATGACGATTTCGGCTATGCCCGCACCTCCAATGGCTACCGCCTCGGGGTGGGCGCGCTCTATCGGCTGGCGCCGAGCCTGCGTGGCGACATCTTCGTCGGCATGGCAAGCCGCAAGGCCGATGACCCGCGGTTCAGGGAGAACATGCAGCTCGCTTTCGATGGCAGCCTGCGCTGGCAGGCCACGCCCGGGACCGTGCTGGTGCTCTACACCGAGCGCTCGATCGAGGAGACCACTCTGTTCGCCAGCCCTGGCTACATCTACACTGTTTTCGGCGGCCGGGTGGAGCAACGGCTGACCGAGCGGCTCACCGGCCTCGCCCGGCTCGCCTGGGGCCATAGTGACTACCTGCAATCCACCCGCGCCGACAACGAGGCCGACATGTCGGTGGGGCTGAGCTACCGGATCACCCCGAAGGTCACGATCGGCGTTGACTACCGATACACCAGACGGGCCTCGAACACCGCGCTGGCCAATTACGATCGCAACGAGGTGTATTTCCGCATCGGCTCGCAATTCTAGGCCCAGGGCGAGGCGCGCCCGAAGGCCGACCGCCACGACCCGGCCGCCGGCCGGCCGGAAAACGCCCCCCGGCGGCGCCGGCCGCCCCACGCCCACCCGGCTCGAAGGCGAGCCTGGCGGGATCCTGGTGCCCGGTATTGTTCCGAAGTGGCGTCCCGTACGAGATTCGAACTCGTGTTACCGCCGTGAAAGGGCGGTGTCCTGGGCCTCTAGACGAACGGGACCGCTGCGAAGCGGTGGGTAGCGGAGGGGGGGGACGGGGTCAAGAGTGGCGTGGTCAGGGGCGGATAATGGTGAAGCCGTGCTCGGCGAGCAGCAGGAGCTGGGCGACGCCGGCGGTGACCGGATGGGCGTTTGGGTTCAGCTTGTAGGGCTTGCCGGTGTCACGCTCGATCGTCTGCACCGTGTTCAGGCAGATGTCGAAGCGCACCCCCTGGGCGACCAGGCTGTCCACCAGAGACTGGTTGGGGCTGCCCTGGCGCAGCAGATCGACGCCCGGGCCGAAGGCGACGATCTCGATCGCCACCCTGTCCGGGCCGTAAGCCGCCAGAACATTGTTGGCGACGCTCAGGACCAGCGCCTGCTTGGCCGGGTCGGCATCGGAAAGCTGCAATGCGAGGCGGTGATCCACGAACGCGCCGATGGCCATTATGTCGGGCGCGGCATCCGCGATGGCAGGCGTTACCTGCGCCGCCTTCACCTGGGCCAGCGCCGGCGGGCACGCGCCGCAGAGCAGGGCGCCGGCGAGCAGCGCCGCCTTCATGAGGGCGGCATGTAGCCGGGGTTGCCCTCGATCCCTTTCAGCGCGACGCGGTTCATGCGGGCCGGCTTCACGGTGCCGGCATGGCGCAGATGCTTGGCCACCACCTCCCACACCGGCCGCTTGTCCTGCGCCGGATTGACCGACGCCCAACCGGCGACGCGATAGGTCTTGGCGGCGTCAAGCGGCTTGCCGCTGTCCAGCACCATGTCCGAGATCCGCTTGCCGATGGCCGCGGCCGGCGTGCAGCTGTAATCGAGGCCGCCCACGCGCACCATGTCGCCGCCCTGCTGCACGTACGGGTCGGGGTTGAAGAGGTTGTCGCAGACATCCTCCATGATCGTCTTGATCTGGTCTCCGGTCATGTCCTGCACATAGACCTCGGGATAGGTGATCGCGGTCTGGCTGAGCAGCGTGTCCATGGTCACCGCTCCGCCGGCCAGCACGTTCGGGCCCCACCGGAAACCGGGCGAGAGGGCGATTTCCGCACCCAGCTCCTGGCGCAGGGCATCGCACAGAACCTGGTCCATCGTGCCGACAAAATTGCCGCGCCGGTAGAGCAGTTCACCCGCATCGGCGAGCTTTTCGCCGAGCATCGCCGCATCGGGCGCGCGAAGCTTGTCGATCGCCGCCTGCATGCCGCCATCCGCCGCCAGCAGGGCGGGGAAGACGGGCAGCAGCGTGTAGCGTATGTCCTTGACCCGCCCGGAGCCGAGGTCGAGATCGAGCACGCCGATGAACTGGCCGTTCGATCCGCCATTGGCAACGATCGTCTTGCCGCCGGGATTGGCGATCACGCTCGGCACCGGCACCGCGTCATGCGTGTGGCCGCCAAGAATGGCGTCGATGCCGCGCACGCGGCTGGCAAGCTTGAGATCGACATCCATGCCGTTATGGGAGAGCAGGATGACGGCGTCCGGCTTTTCCTTGGCGCGGATGCCATCCACCAGGGCCTGCAACTCGGTCTCGCGAATGCCGAAGGTCCAGTCCGGCACGAAGCGGCGCGGGTGCGCGATCGGCTGGTAGGGAAAGCACTGGCCGATGACCGCGACGCGCGCGGCGCCGAGCTGCTTCATGATGTAGGGACGAAAGACGCGCCCGGAGGCGGCATCGAAGCTCGGCGCGCCGTTGAAGGCGGCCTCGTCGGTGAGGAACACGTTCTGGGCGATGAACTGCCCCTTGAACGCGGCAATGTTGCGGCGGACATCGTCCTCGCCATAGGTGAACTCGAAATGTCCCGTCATTGCCTCGATGCCGAGGAGATTGGCCATTTCCACCAACGCCATGCCGCGGCTGGCATGGGCGGTCCAGGAGCCCTGCCAGAGATCGCCGCCATCGAGTGTGAGCGTACGCTCCGCCCCGGCCTCCGCCCGCAGGCGATCGAGCAGCGTCTTGATATGGGCGAAACCGCCGAGGGCGCCATAGCGGTGCGCCGCCTCCTCGAAATCGAGACAGGTGAAGGCGTAGGCGTCCGCCGAACCGGGCGCGATGCCGAAATGCTTGAGGAACGCCGTGCCGACCAGGTGGGGCGGCCGGCCGGCGGCGGCGCCGAGACCGATATTGGCGCTCGGCTCGCGGAAATACACCGGCAACAGCTGCGCATGCGTATCGGTCTGGTGCAGGATGCGCGCATTGCCGAATTTGGGAACCGCGTAGATGTCCTCGGCCGCCTGGGCGCGGGTGACCGGCGGAACCATGCCGGCCAGGGCGCCCGCGGTCAGCAGGCGCAGCGCGTCACGGCGACGATAGGACATGGTCTCTCCTTGGATGGTGGCGGGGGGTCAGCGCAGAACGGCGTTCTGCCAGAGTTTCTTCTGCTCTTCGGCCTGCTGCACCGAGCGCTCGGCGAGCGCCTGGGCCTTCTTGGCGAGGGCGGTCGCCTTCTCGAAATCCCCGCCGGCCGCGGCGGCCTTCGCCTCCTTCAGCGCCGCCTCGGTCGGCACCCAGCGATTATGCAGCGCGGCCGCCTGCTGGTCGGCCTTGATGGCCGCGGCGAGGGTGGCGTCGAAGGTCGCCTTGTCGGCGGCGTGGCCCGAGCCCGCGGCCGCGAGCAACAGCACCACGGCGAAGGCTGCTTTGTGGGGTTGCGTCATGCTGCCTCTCTTCCGTGTCATGGCCGGGTGCCCGGGCCGGTGATCGGTACGCCATTGCTCATGTAGGAGAGGAAATATTCGAGGTTGCGATAGGTGGTGTCGTCCGGCGCCAGAGCCACGGCGCGCACCTGCGCGAAGCAGGTGGTGAAGCGGCGTTCCACGGTACCCATGCTGCCCCAGTCCGAGCGGTAGATCGGAAAGGCGGCGAGGATGCCCATGGCGGGCGCCAGAATGTCACCGCGCATGCGTTGGCCGGCCGATTGAACATGGCAGCTGGCGCAGGAGAAGTTGAGTTGTCCGCGTCGCGTGTAGAACGTCTCTTTCCCGTTTTCATAGGCTGCCAGCGCGCGCGGATCATTCGGGATCTTGATGTCGAACGGCTTGCCGCGCGATGTGTAGGCCATGTAGGCGGCGAGCGCAGCCATCGGCCCGGTCAGCGTCTTGAGTGGCTTTTCGCCGTTGGCCGTGCGGCATTCGTTGATTGCCATGTCCAACGTCACGACCCGGCCGGATTTCGTATCGAAATACGGATAATCCTGCCGGATGCCGATG
>JAGXAV010000219.1 GCA_018971455.1 Rhodospirillales bacterium | reverse complement strand
GCGGCGGCGTTGACGACCAGGGACGGTGCTGCGGCGTCGAGCAGCGGGGTGATCGCCTCCGGCCGGTCGAAATCGAAATCCGGCCGCCCGACCACGCGCACGCCGGGCGCGCCGGCGAGGCAGCCCGCCAGCTGGCCGCTGCCGCCGGTGACCAGGATCGGCCCCACCATCGAGGTCAGAACCAGGGGTCGCAATCGGCCAGCCGCGGCAGCGCCGCATCCTTGGCTGACAGCGTGACATCGCGCGGTGCGGCCGGCCATGGCAGGGCGAGATCGGGGTCGTTCCAGATCACGCCGCGCTCGGCCGCCGGGTCGTAGCCGGCGGTGACCTTGTAGAGCACGTCGGTATCCGGCTCGAGCGTGCAGAAGCCGTGCAGGAAGCCGCCCGGCACCCAGAGCTGGGTGCCGTTCTCGGCGCTCAGCCGCGCCGCGACATGGCGGCCGTAGGTGGGCGAGCCGCGCCGGATGTCCACCGCCACGTCCCAGATCGCGCCGGCCAGCACGCGCACCAGCTTGCCCTGCACGCTGGGCGCCACCTGGCAGTGCAGGCCGCGCACCGTGCCGGGCTTCTGCGATCGGCTCTGATTGTCCTGCATGAACGGGCCGGGGATGCCGGCGGCGGCGAAGCGGGGCTGGTTCCAGGTCTCCGAGAAGAAGCCGCGGGCATCGCCGAAGCGCGGCGGCGTGATCAGGATGACGTCCGGGATCGCGAGGCGCTCGACGGCGAGGTCAGCCATGCGCGCCATCCGCCAGCTCGTTGAGGACGCGGCCGAGCTCGGTCTTGCCGAGCGCCTGGGCATGGCCGCGCAGGGTGGCAGCGTCGATCCAGCCCATGCGGAAGGCGACCTCCTCCGGGCAGCCGACCAGCATGCCCTGGCGCGACTGGATGGTCTGCACGAAGGTTGCCGCCTGCAGCAGGCTGTCCGGCGTGCCGGCGTCGAGCCAGGCGCAGCCGCGCCCGAGCCGCTCCACCCGCAGGGCATCGGCCTCCATGTAGAGGCGGTTGAGTTCGGTGATCTCGAGTTCGCCGCGCGCCGAGGGGCGCACCCGGGCGGCCATTTCGCTGACCCGCGCATCGTAGAAATACAGGCCGATCACCGCCCAGTTGGAGGCCGGCGCGGCCGGCTTCTCGACGATGTCGAGCGCCCGGCCGGACTCGTCCATCGTGATCACGCCGTAGCGCTCGGGGTCGCGCACCTGGTAGGCGAAGACGGTCGCCCCCTCGGTGCGGGCCGCGGCGTTCTGGAGCAGGCGGGAGAGGTGGTCGCCGAAGATCAGGTTGTCGCCCAGCGCCAGGGCGCAGGCCTCGCCGGCGATCCAGTCGCGGCCGATATGGAAGGCCTGGGCGAGGCCTTCCGGGCGCGGCTGTTCGGCATAGGTGAAGCGGATGCCGAGACGCGTGCCGTCGCCGAGCAGGCGGCGGAACTGCGGCAGATCCTCGGGCGTGGAGATCACCAGCAGGTCGCGGATGCCGGCCAGCATCAGCACGCTGAGCGGATAGTAGATCATCGGCTTGTCGTAGATCGGCAGCAGCTGCTTGGAGGCCGCCAGCGTCATCGGGTGCAGCCGGGTGCCGGAGCCGCCGGCGAGCAGGATGCCCTTCATGCGCCCACTCCCGCCGCCATGGCCGGTGCGGCGCCGAGGCGCTGGCCGGCGTAGCGCGCCGCGCGCACCCCCTCCCACCATTCCCGGTTGGCGAGATACCAGTCGATGGTGCGGGCGAGGCCCGCCTCGAAGCCGTGCGCCGCCCGCCAGCCGAGTGCGGCCTCGCTGCGCGTGGGGTCGATCTCGTAGCGGAAATCATGGCCCGGCCGGTCGGTGACGAAACGGATCAGCCGGTGCCGCGGGCCGGCCGGGTCGGGCAGGCGGGCATCGAGCATGGCGCAGATGGCCTCCACCACGGCGAGGTTGCTGCGCGGCTGGCGGGCGCCGATGGCGTAGGTGGCGCCGGGCGCACCGCGTTCGAGCACGCCGACCAGCGCCTCGGCATGGTCGTCCACGAACAGCCAGTCGCGCTGGTTGGAGCCGTCGCCATAGACCGGCAGGGGGCGGCCTTCCAGCGCGTTGATCAGGATCAGCGGAATGAGCTTCTCGGGGAACTGCCAGGGGCCGTAATTGTTCACCGTGTTGCTGACCATCGTGGGCAGCCCGTATGTGTGGTGCCAGGCCCGCACCAGATGATCCGACGCCGCCTTGCTCGCCGAATAGGGGCTGCGCGGGTCGTAGGCGGTGGTTTCGGTGAAGGGCGGGTCGCCCGGGCCGAGGGCGCCGAACACCTCGTCGGTGGAGATGTGGTGGAAGCGGAAGGCGGCGCGGGCGGCGGCGGGCAGCGACTCCCAATGGGTGCGCGCCGCGTCGAGCAGGGTATAGGTTCCGACGATGTTGCTGGTGACGAACGGCCCCGGCCCGTCGATCGAGCGATCGACGTGGGTTTCCGCGGCGAGGTGCATCACGGCGTCCGGCCGGTGGGTGGCGAAGACCTCGCGCATGGCGGCGTGGTCGGCGATGTCGGCCTGCACCAGGAGATGGCGGGGATGGGTGCGCGCGCCTTCCAGCGCTTCCGGCGAGGCGGCGTAGGTGAGCTTGTCGACGTTGACGACGATGTGATCGCTGGCGGCGATCAGCCGGCGCACGACGGCCGAACCGATGAAGCCGCACCCCCCGGTCAATAGAATCCGCATCCGTCACCCCGCCCGCAAGCCCGGCCCAGCGCCTTCGCCCAAACTGCCAGTATCGCCGCATGGCGGCAATGGCGCCGGCGCGGCCGCCGGTTTGACCTGCGGCGCATTCTTGCCGAAAACCGCGTGAGCCGGTCTGTCCGGCGCAGGGTCGGGGGAGGCGGATGGCGGCGGGCGCGCAATGATACCCGGAATCTCCGAGCCCACCGCCGCGCGGCTGGCCGACCTGCTCGACCGCCGGGCGACCGATCTGCGGCCCGATGCGCTCGCCGCGCGTGAGGTGACGCTGCTCGCGGCCGACGAGCCGGCGGCCGCCCGGCTCGGCGTCACCTGCGAGGGCGGCGCGGCGCCGCTGCTCATCGTCACGGATCCCGATCGCAAGCTCGGCGCCATCCGCGTGCAGGCGGGCGGGCCGGGGCATGTGCTGGCTTTCGACAATGCGCGCTGGTCCGGCTCGTGCTTCGCCAATATCCGCCTGCCCGGCACGGACTGCCTGCTGCTGTTCGGCGATATCGGCGAGGGCTACGTGGCGATCCATGACCTGTTCATGCGTTCGGACGGGCAGATCCTGATCTGGGGCGAGGGGGCCACCGCGGTCGGCCTCTCCGTCGAGATCGAGGGTCCGGGGCGCGCGGTGGTGATCGGCGACGACGCGCTGATTTCCAGCGGCGTGTGGATCCGCAACTACGACATGCACGCGGTGCACGACCTGCGCAGCGGGGCGCAGATCAACCGCCCGCCGATGGATACGGTGATCGAGCGGCATGTCTGGATCGGGCAGGAGGCGCTGCTGCTGAGCTGCGAGCGCGTCGGCATGGGCGGCGTGGTCGGCGCGCGCAGCGTGCTGAAGGGGTGTGTGCCGCCGCGGGTGGCCGTGGGCGGCATCCCGGCGCGGGTGCTGCGCGAGGAGGTGAGCTGGGGCCGGCATCCTTACGGCATGACAGCTTCCGAGCGGGCGGCGATCGCGGCGCCGTGACGCGGTTCGGGCGCCGCCACGCGGTTGCCGCGGCGCAGCATGTTGGATAGTAGTCAAAGGTGGCGCGGGCAACCGGCGGAGGGGCGGGATGAGGGCGGGCGAATACGTGCCGCATATCGATCTGCTGTTGCAGGCCCTGCGCATCAACCGCGAGAGGCTGAGCAGCAAATCCAAGATCGCCATCGATGCCCGCCTGCTGCGCGCCCTGCTCGCCGGGCTGGCCGCCGCGCAGCCATTCTCCGAGGCGTTCTACCTGGAGACCTATCCCGACATCGCCGAGGCCTTCGCGGCCGGGCAGATCGACGATCTGCAGCGCCATTTCGTCGATCATGGCTTCTTCGAAGGGCGGCTGGGTGCTGCGCCGCAGGTGGATGAGGAGTATTACGTGAGCGCCTACGAGGATGTCGCCGGTGCGGTCCGGCGCGGCGATGTCGCCTCGGGCATGGAGCATTATCTGCGCTCGGGCGCGGCCGAGGGGCGCGTGCCCAATGCCCGGCTCAAGCCCGAGATCGAGGCCTGGGTGGCCGTGCTGCGCGCCGACGCGCCGCGCGCCTGAGCACGGGCGGCGCGCCATGAGCCAGATGCAGCGCCTGCACCGCGCCCTGTGCTCGGTGTTCGTCGACGAGGGGTTGTACCGCCAGGCGCTCGGCGGCGGGCGGGCGGATCTCGGCACGGTGCTGCGCTACGCGCGGCTCAGGCCGCAGGAGCGGCCGGCGCTGTCGCCCTATTTCGACCGCGCCTTCTATCTCGCCACCAACCCCGATCTCGCGCAGACCGACGAGGATGCGCTGCAGCATTTCATCGAGCACGGGCTTGGCGAGCTGCGCGCGCCGCACCCGCTGATCGATCCGTATTTCATCGCCTCGAACGATGCCCACGCGCTCGGCGCGCCGCCGCGCATCGAGGCATTGTGCGAGTTGCTGGCCTACGATCTGGCGGCGCCGAGCCCGTATTTCGACCCGCAGGAATATCGCGACCGGCTGGGACCGGCGGCCCCCGCGCAGGGCATGCTGGGGCATTTCCTGCGCGAGGGACTGGCCGC
>JAGXAV010000218.1 GCA_018971455.1 Rhodospirillales bacterium | reverse complement strand
GAAGGCGCGGGCGGCACCGGGCAGGACCGCCTCCGTCTCGACCCCGGTCAGCAGGCGGGTGTCGATCTGGAAGGCGCGCGCCTGCTCCAGCCACGCCGCCTGGGTGGCGAGCTCGCGCTCGGTCTCACAGAGAAACACCGTGCCGGCCTGGCGGAAGCCGGTGGCGCCCTCGGTGCGCGCATCCATGCCCCGCCACAGCCGCAGGCTTTCGATGGCGAGCGGCAGCTCGGCCAGATTGCGCCCCATGGTGCGGCACCAGCCCCAGTTGCGGGCGGATTGCTCGGCGCCGATGCGGCCCTTTTCGCAGACCGTCACCGCGTGGCCGCGCTCGGCCAGCGACAGCGCCGTGTTGATGCCGATGATGCCGCCGCCGATCACCACCACGCCGGTGCGCGCCGGAAGCGCATCGTCAGGCGGCACGGCATCGAGCGAGGGGATCATGGGTGCGGCTCCGTCGGGGCGGTGAATTAGACTGCAAGCGCCGCCATCGCGCCACTGGCCTCGGCCCGGCGCTCAGACCTGACCCCGCGCCCAGACCCGGCCGGGCACTCAGAAATCGCTGCAGCGGCCCTTGTGCTCCCAGTCGCCGTAGCGGGTCGGCTCCGGGCCGGCCGGGCCGCCGATCTCGGCCGGCATGGCGGGCGGCGTCCGGTGCGGCGTCTGGAGCGGTGGCGGCGCGGGCGGCGGGGCGATCGGCCGGTCGCCCGCACCGCTGGCCCGGGGGGCGGGGGCCGGTTCTTCGGGGGTGCTCATGGATGAGCAGATGGACGGCACGGCGGCGCGGCGCAAGCTTGAATATCCGCCGGCCGGTGGATTATTCCTTGGGTCCTGCGCCTCCGCGCGAAGGGCAAGGCACGCGTGCGCCACCGATATCGCCGCTCGAGACAGCCGGTCTGGTGGAAGCGGCTGACCTCCCCGAAGCTGCTGCTGATCGCGGCGCCGCTGCTGCTCGTGCCGGTGGGGGTGATCCTGTTCCGCGGCGCACCCGCCACGGTCTCGCCGGTGGATCTGGCGATCGGGGCGCTGCCGGTCTCGCCGGTCAGCGGAACGCAGGCCGCCCCGGCGGCGCTCGGGGGCGGCATGCCCAGCGCGCTCGGCCTGTCGCTGTATGCCGATTCCGCCCAGTCGCCGCAGACGCGGCTGGCGGTGCGCGGCCCGCCGGCGCAGACCGGCTGGACGCAGGATCCGGCGGTGGTGGATTTCGCGGTCCTGCACCCGCAGCAGGCCGCGGGATTCCTGAGCGACCAGCTCGGCCTGATCTACCAGACCCCGAGCACGCTGCCGGCCCGTTGATCCGCTACTTGCGGTGGGCCTCGGCGAGGCGGTCCTCGACCAGCTTGCGCCACGGCGCGTCGGGCGGGGCGGCGGCCAGGGCGGCGCGGAACAGCGCCTCGGAATCGGGGCTGACGCCACCATCGAGGCGGCTCTGCGCCTCGGCGATCTCCGCGGCGAGCTGGGCGTCGAAGCCGCTCGACAGGGCGCGCCGCCAGGCGGCGATCGCCTCTTTCAGGTGGCCGAGGCTGACCTCGGCATTGCCGAGCAGCACGTAGCCCTGCCGCGCCGTCGGCGAGCCCTGGTCGAGCCCGGCGAGGCGCTGGCGCAGCTGGGCGATCAG
This sequence comes from Rhodospirillales bacterium, assembly GCA_018971455.1. GTDB lineage: Bacteria > Pseudomonadota > Alphaproteobacteria > Acetobacterales > Acetobacteraceae > REEB85. The sequence continues at coordinate 3,080 of JAGXAV010000218.1, read as the reverse complement.
CGCCTCGGCCTTGGCGTTCTGTGCGGCCTCCTGCGCCAGGCGCGGCGCCAGGGGCGCGGCCGGCAGCTCGGGATGGCCGCCGAGCAGATAGAGGCCGAATCCGGCCAGCGGCACGATGATCAGCGCCACCACCACGAGGCCGATGCCGTCGCTCGCGCGCCCGGCCTCGCCCGCCGGCGGCTCCGGCTGGGCGGCGGCGAGCAGGCGGCGCTGCACCTCCAGCACGGCGCTGGCATGCTCGCCGGCGGCGATGCGGCCCTCGGCGAGATCGCGGTCCAGCTCGGCGAGCTGGGCGCGGTGCACGGCGAGCGCACTCTCCTGCCGGCCGCGCGGCGTGCCCGTGTGGCGCAGGGTGAGGGCCAGCGGCGCCAGGGCGGCGGCCGCGAGCAGGGCGATGGCGAGGAAGATCACGCGCCGAGCAGGCTTTGCAGCCGCGCGCGTTCTTCGTCGCTGAGCGGCGCCGGCGGCGGTGGCGGACGGCCGCGGAAGACGATCGCGGCGCCGCCGGCGAGCAGCGCGATCAGCGGCGAGCCCCAGAGCAGGGCGGTCAGCCAGGTGAAGGGCGGGCTGAGGCGGACGAAATTGCCGTAGCGCGCCACCATCCAGGCGATGATCTGCCGGTCGCTGCGGCCGGCGGCGACCTGCTGGCGAACGATGTGGCGCAGATCGCGCGCGAGGTCGGCGCCGCTGTCCTCGATGCTCTCGTTCTGGCAGACGAGGCAGCGCAGCTGCTCGCCGATGCGCACCGCGCGTGCCTCCTCGGCCGGGTTGGCCAGCGCCTCGGACGGGTCGGCGATCGCCCAGGCCGGCCCCGGCAGCGCGAGGGCGAGCAGCATCGCCAGCGCCAGCCAGCGCATCATGACACCGCCCGCGCCATCGCCGGCATGAGCTGCTGGCTGACAATGGCCGGCGTCAGCGGACCGGCCATGTGCCAGCGCACGATGCCCTGGGCGTCCACGACGAAGCTCTCCGGCACGCCGGTGATGCCCCAGTCGATGGCGACGCGGCCGGGGTCGTCGCGCGCGCTGCGCTGGAAGGGATCGCCGTTCTCGGCGAGGAAGCGGCGGGCGTCGATCAGCGTGTCCTTGTAGGCGATGCCCCAGACCGGCACGCCGCTGGCCTTGAGCTTCATCAGCTCGGGATGTTCCTCGCGGCAGGGTGCGCACCAGGAGGCCCAGAAATTCACCAGCACCGGCCGCCCGGCATGCAGCAGGTCATCGGAGGAGAAGCCGCCGGCCGTGATGCCGGGCAGCTCGAAGGGCGGCACATGCTTGCCGATCAGCATGGTCGGCACGCCGCGCGGGTCGAATTTTCCCGCCTGCATGCGTTGCAGGACGATGAGAAAGCCGAGCCCGGCGACCGCGGCGGCACCGAGCGGGGCCATCAGCAGGGCGCGGCGATCGATGATCATGAGGCCCTCGCCACAGGCTCCGCCGCCTTGGCCAGCGCCGCGCGGCGCGCCGGCGCACCGACGCGCAGCCGCCGGTCGGCCAGCGAGAGCAGCCCGCCCAGGGCCATCACCAGGGCACCCAGCCAGATCCACGGCGCGAGCGGATTGACGTGCAGGCGCAGCACCGCGCCGCCGCTGCGCTCGTCGCCGAGCACGGCATAGAGGTCGCGCAGGAAGTTGGTCTCGATCTTGGCCTCGGTGGTGGTCATGCCCTGCACCGGGAAGTGGCGGCGCTCCGGCGCCAGGGTGGTGACCGGCACCCCGTCACGGCTGACGGCGATAGTGGCCACGCGCGCCTGGTAGTTCGGCCCGGCGCGGTCCGACAGGCCGAGCAGCTTCCAGTCATAGCCGGCCAGATGCACGCTGTGGCCGGGTTGCACGAGCACCACGGTCTGGCTGGCCAGGCTCATGCCGGCAAGGCCGGCGATGGTGATCCCCATGCCGGCATGGGACAGCGCGGCGCCGATGCTGGCGCGCGACAGGCCGGCCAGCCGGGCCAGGCTGTTGCCCAGCGGCACGCGGAACAGGCGGACGCGCTCGGCAATGTCCGCGAGGGCGCCGAAGATCAGCCAGACCGCGCCGGCGGCGCCGAGGGCGGGGGCCAGGCCCATGCCGAACCGCGCGCCGAGACCGACCAGCAGGGCGGCCAGCGCCACCCACCACAGCCGCAGCAGGGCGGGGCCGAGGGCGGCGCGCTTCCACGGCAGCATCGGCCCCACCGCCATCGCCAGGAAGAGCGGCACGGTGAGCGGCAGCACGGTGGCGTTGAAGAACGGCGCGCCGACGCTGATCTTCTGGCCGAACACCAGATCGGCAAACAGCGGATACATGGTGCCGGTCAGCACCACCGCGGTGATCGAGCAGAGCAGGATGTTGTTCAGCACCAGCGCGCCCTCGCGCGAGATCGCGGCGAAGATGCCGGTGCTGGCCAGGATCGGCGCCCGCCAGGCGAAGAGCAGCAGCGAACCGCCGATCACCAGCGCCAGCAGGGCCAGGATGAACACCCCGCGCGCCGGATCATTGGCGAAGGAATGCACCGAGTTGAGGATGCCGGAGCGCACCAGGAACGTGCCCGACAGGCTGAGCGAGAAGGCGCCGATGGCGAGCAGCACCGTCCACACCTTCAGCGCCTCGCGCTTCTCGACCACCAGCGCCGAGTGCAGCAGCGCCGTGCCGACCAGCCAGGGCAGCAGCGAGGCGTTCTCCACCGGGTCCCAGAACCAGTAGCCGCCCCAGCCGAGCACGTAGTACGACCACCAGGAGCCCAGCGCGATGCCGCCGGTCAGGAAGCACCAGGCGAGCAGCGTCCATGGCCGCACCCAGCGGCCCCAGGCGGCATCCACGCGGCCTTCGAGCAGGGCGGCCACGGCAAAGGCGAACGGCACCGCGAAGCCGACATAGCCGAGGTAGAGCATCGGCGGGTGGAAGGCGAGGCCGGGATCCTGCAGCAGCGGGTTGAGGTCCCGCCCGTCCATCGGCGGCGGCCAGATGCGCTGGAACGGGTCGCTCTCGAGCAGGGTGAACAGCACGAAGCCGCAGGACGAGGCGCCCATGACGCCGATCACCCGAGCGCGCAGGCTGGCCGGAAGGCCGCGCCCGAACAGCGCCACAGCGCCGCCGCAGATCGCCA
>JAGXAV010000217.1 GCA_018971455.1 Rhodospirillales bacterium | reverse complement strand
ATCGCGACATGCAGGGCGTCGCGATCGGCATCGGAATAGACGGCGACGGTGGCGATGCCCATGCGCTGTGCCGTGCGGATGACGCGGCAGGCGATCTCGCCGCGATTGGCGATGAGGAGTTTGCGGATCATGCCCATCACATCCGGAACACGCCGAAGCGCGTCGGCTCGATCGGCGCGTTCAACGCCGCCGACAGGCCGAGCCCGAGCACGCGCCGCGTGTCGGCCGGGTCGATCACCCCGTCATCCCAGATCCGCGCGGTGGCGTAATAGGGGTGGCCCTGCGTTTCGTACTGGGCGCGGATGGGGGCCTTGAACGCCTCCTCCTCCTCGGGCGGCCAGGTCTCGCCGCGCGCCTCCATGCCGTCGCGCCGCACCGTAGCCAGCACGCTCGCCGCCTGCTCGCCGCCCATCACGCTGATGCGCGCATTGGGCCACATCCACAGGAAACGCGGCGAATAGGCCCGCCCGCACATGCCGTAATTCCCTGCGCCGAAGCTGCCGCCGATGATGATGGTGAATTTCGGCACCTTCGCGGTGGCGACCGCGGTCACCATCTTGGCGCCATCCTTGGCGATGCCGCCGGCCTCGTATTTGCGCCCCACCATGAAGCCCGTGATGTTCTGCAGGAACACCAGGGGAATGCCGCGCTGGGCGCACAGCTCGATGAAATGCGCGGCCTTCTGCGCGCTCTCGGAAAACAGGATGCCGTTATTGGCGATGATGCCGACCGGGTAGCCGCAGACATGGGCGAAGCCGGTGACGATGGTGGTGCCGTAGAGGCGCTTGAACTCGTCGAGCGCGCTGTCATCGACGATGCGGGCGATGATCTCGCGCACGTCGAAGGGGCGGCGGCGATCGGCCGGGATGATGCCGTACAGCTCCGCCGGATCGTGGCGCGGCGGCAGCGGCGCCTGCAAGGCCACGCCCGGCCGCTTGATGAAGTTGAGATTGGCCACCGCCCGGCGCGCGAGGCCAAGCGCATGGGGATCGTTCTCCGCGTAATGGTCGGTGACGCCGGAGATGCGGCTGTGCACGTCCGCACCGCCCAGATCCTCGGCGCTGACGATCTCGCCCGTCGCCGCCTTCACCAGCGGCGGGCCGGCGAGGAAGATGGTACCCTGCCCGCGCACGATGATGCTCTCGTCGGACATCGCCGGCACGTAGGCCCCGCCCGCCGTGCAGGACCCCATCACCACGGCGATCTGCGCGATGCCGGCCGCCGACATGGTGGCCTGGTTGTAGAAGATGCGGCCGAAATGATCGCGGTCGGGGAACACGTCATCCTGGTTCGGCAGGTTGGCGCCACCGGAATCCACCAGATAGATGCAGGGAAGATTGTTCTGGGCGGCGATCTCCTGCGCGCGCAGATGCTTCTTCACCGTCATCGGGTAGTAGGTGCCGCCCTTCACCGTCGCGTCGTTGCACACCACCACGCATTCGCGCCCGGCGATGCGCCCGATGCCGGTGATGATGCCGGCGGAGGGAACCTCGCCGCCATACATGCCGTGCGCGGCGAGTTGCGACAGCTCGAGAAACGGCGTGCCAGGATCGAGCAGCATCTCGATGCGCTCACGCGGCAGCAGCTTGCCGCGCCCGGCATGGCGGCGGCGCGCCTGCATGCCCCCGCCCTGCGCGGCCTGCGCGGCCCTGGCGCGCAGATCTGCCACCAGCTCGGCCATCGCCGCCTGGTTGGCGCGAAACGCCTCCGAACGCGGATCGACGTCGCTGGCCAGATGCATCAGGCGGTCTCCCGGAACAGCTCGCGGCCGATCAGCATGCGGCGGATCTCGCTGGTGCCGGCGCCGATCTCGTAAAGCTTGGCGTCACGCAGCAGCCGGCCGGTCGGGTAGTCGTTGATGTAGCCATTGCCGCCCAGCACCTGGATCGCCTCCAGCGCCATCCAGGTGGCGCGCTCGGCGGCGTAGAGAATGGCGCCCGCGGCATCCTTGCGCGTCGTTCGCCCGCGGTCGCAGGCGCGGGCCACGGTGTAGACATAGGATTTCGCCGCGTTCATCACGGTGTACATATCCGCGATCTTGCCCTGCATGAGCTGGAACTCGCCGATCGGCGCGCCGAACTGCCGCCGCTCATGCACATAGGGCAGCACCACGTCCATGCAGGCCTGCATGATGCCGAGCGGGCCCGCCGCCAGCACCGCGCGCTCGTAATCGAGCCCGCTCATCAGCACGGCGACGCCGCCATCCACCGCGCCGAGCACGTTGTCCGCCGGCAGGCGGCAATCATCGAAAACCAGCTCGCCGGTGTTGGAGCCGCGCATGCCCAGCTTGTCGAGCTTCTGCGCGCAGGAGAAGCCCGCCATGCCGCGTTCGACCAGGAAGGCGGTGATGCCGCGCGGCCCGGCATCGGGCGTGGTCTTGGCATAGACCACGAGCGTGTCGGCATCCGGCCCGTTGGTGATCCACATCTTGGTGCCGTTCAGCACGTACTCGCCGCCCACCCGCTCGGCGCGCAGCCGCATCGCCACCACGTCCGAGCCCGCGCCCGGCTCGCTCATCGCCAGGGCGCCCACCTGGGCGCCGCTGATGAGCCCGGGCAGATAGCGCGCCTTCTGCGCCGGCGTGCCGTTGCGGCGGATCTGGTTCACGCACAGATTGCTGTGCGCGCCATAGGACAGGCCGACCGAGGCGGAGGCGCGGCTGATCTCCTCCATCGCCACGCAATGGGCGAGGTAGCCCATGCCGGCACCGCCATGCTCCTCCTCGACCGTCAGGCCGAGCACGCCGAGATCGCCCAGCTTGCGCCACAGCGGGGCGGGAAACTCGTTGCTGCGGTCGATATCGGCGGCGAGCGGCGCGATCTCGGCCTCGGCGAAGCGCCGCACGCTGTCGCGCAGCATGTCGATCTCCTCGCCGAGCTCGAAATCCAGTCCGTAATCGGTGTTCGCGGCCATGGTTCAGCCCTGTTGCGTGAGGTCGGGGAAGTCTTCCTCGCGGAACTCGCCCGCCGCCCGCGCGCTGCGCGCCTCCTCGGCGCGGCGCAGTTCCACACGGCGGATTTTTCCGGAGATGGTCTTGGGCAGATCGGCGAATTCCAGCCGGCGCACGCGCTTGTACGGCGCCAGCCGCGCGCGCAGATGCCGGAAGATCGAATGGGCTGTCGCCGCATCCGCCGTATGGCCGGCGGCAAGTGCGATGTAGGCCTTGGGGATGGCGGCGCGCAGGGCGTCGGGCGCCGGCACCACCGCCGCCTCGGCCACCGCCGGATGCTCGATCAGCACGCTCTCCAGCTCGAACGGGCTGATGCGGTAATCCGAGGCTTTGAAGATGTCATCGCCCCGGCCGACATAGGTCAGGTACCCCTCCGCGTCGCGCGCGGCGACGTCGCCGGTGCGATAGACCTCGCCCTCGATCGCGTCGATGCTGCCCTGGTCGTTCTGGTAGCCGCGCATCAGCGCCGCCGGGCGCGGGTGCAGCGGAATGCACACCGCCCCCTCGGCGGCATCGCGCTCATCGGTGTCGAGCAGGCGGATGGTGTAGCCGGGCAGCGGCCGGCCCATCGAGCCGGGCTTGACCTTTTGCCCCGGCGGGTTGCCGATCTGTGCGGTCGTCTCCGTCTGGCCGTAGCCGTCGCGGATCACCAGCCCCCAGGCCGCCTGCACCTGGTCGATCACCTCGGGGTTCAGCGGCTCGCCGGCGCCGGTCACCTCGCGCAGCGATGTCTTCCAGGATGTCAGATTCTCCTGGATCAGCATGCGCCACACCGTCGGTGGCGCGCAGAGCGTGGTGACGCGGTTTTCGGTGATGGCATCGAGCAGCGCCGGCGCGTTGAAGCGCGGCTGGTTGGCGATGAACACGCAGGCCCCGGCGTTCCACGGCGCAAAGAAGCAGGACCAGGCATGCTTCGCCCAGCCCGGCGAGGAGACGTTGAGATGCAGATCGCCCGGTTGCAGGCCGAGCCAGTACATGGTGGACAGATGGCCCACCGGGTAGGAACGGTGGCTGTGCAGCACCAGCTTGGGCCGGGCCGTCGTGCCGGAGGTGAAATAGAGCAGCATCGGCTCGTCCGGCGCGGTGGGCGCATCGGCCACGAAATCCGCTGCTCCCGTCAGCAGCGCCGCATATTCGGTGCATCCCGCGGCGGCGCCGCCCACGGCGATGCGCCGCACCGCGGGATCGACCGCGGCGAGCTTGGCAGCATCGGAGGCCGTCGCGATGACGAAGCCCGCCCCGGCGCGCGCCACGCGCTCGGCGAGGTCGGTCGCGGTCAGCAGCGTCGTCGCGGGCACCACCACGGCGCCGAGCTTCATCGCCGCCAGCATCACCTCCCACAGCGGCGCGACATTGCCGAGCATGAGCAGGATGCGCGCGCCGCGCCGCACGCCGAGCGCCCGCAGGCCGTTCGCCACGCGGTTGGAGCGGGCCGACAACTCCGCGAAGCTGAGGACGCAGGCGCCGTCGCCCACGATGCGCAGCGCCGGCCGGGCGCCCGCCTCGCCCTGCGCCAGCACGGCGTCGAACCAATCCAGCGCCCAGTTGAAATGATCGAGCTCGGGCCAGCGGAACCCGGCATAGGCGGTGGCGTAATCGGCCCGGTGGGCAAGCAGGAAGTCCCGGGCCTGGCGGAACGCGGCCGTTGTCATGTCATACCGTCTCCTCGCGCGCCAGCTTCGACAGCCATGCGAAGGCCACCGAGAAATCGCGCCCGCCCTCGCCGGCGCCGACCAGCGCCTGGTAGAGCCGGGCCGCATGGGCGCCCATC
>JAGXAV010000216.1 GCA_018971455.1 Rhodospirillales bacterium | reverse complement strand
GCCCGCACCCTGGTCAACGCCGCCGGCCTGCACGCGCCCGCGCTCGCGCGCAGCCTCGCCGGCATGCCGAGCCAGCTGGTGCCGCAGATCTATTACGCCAAGGGAAACTATTTCACGCTGGCCGGCCGTTCGCCCTTCTCGCGCCTGATCTACCCGGTGCCCGTCCCCGGCGGCCTCGGCGTGCACCTGACCATCGATCTCGGCGGCCAGGCCCGCTTCGGCCCCGACGTCGAATGGATCGACCGCCTCGATTACAGCGTCGATCCCCGCCGCGCCGACAGCTTCTACGAGGCGGTGCGGCGCTACTGGCCGGGCCTCAAGGACGGCGCGTTGCAGCCGGGCTATGCCGGCATCCGCCCGAAGATCGTGCCCCAGGGCGCCCCTGGCCAGGATTTCGTGCTGCAGGGGCGCGGCGCGCATGGCGTGCCGGGCCTGGTGAACCTGTTCGGCATCGAAAGCCCGGGCCTGACGGCGGCCATCTCCATTGCCGCGGACGTGGCCTCCCTCGCCGCGGTGGTTTGACCACGAACCATCTTGCATCGCCGCCCGAGTTGCGCCAGCCTCCCGCGGCAGCCGGCGGGCCAACCGCGGCGCGGGGAGGGGCAGCGGTCATGTCAGCCCGGCTCGACGACCATTCGCGGTCAGCCCGGCACCCGAAGAGGGAGGCGCTCGCCGATGCGCCGGGCGAGGCGGTCGATCTCGGCCTGCTCGACGAGTTCATCGGCTTTCACCTGCGCCGGGCGCAGGAAGCCTCCTTCCAGGCCTATGCCCGCCGCGTCGGCGGGTCCGATCTGCATCCCGGCCGCTTCGCCCTGCTGGTGCTGATCAGCCGCAACACCGGCATCACCCCCACCGCGCTCAGCCGCGTCGCCGGGCGCGACAAATCCTCGATCACCCCGGCCCTGCGCGACCTCGAGGCCCGCGGCCTGGTCGGCCGCAGCCCGGCACCGGGGGACCGCCGCAGCGTCGTCCTGCATCTCACCGATGCCGGCGAGGCGCGGCTGGCCCAGCTCACGGTCCACGCCCTGGCGCACGACGCCGAGCTGGACCGCATCATCGGCGTTTCCGCCAAACCGGCCTTCCTGCGCCAGCTTCGCCGCATCAGCGAGGCATTCGCCTGACCGCCACAACCATCACAACCCATGGGACGGACATGATGACGCCTCTCAACCATTTCGGCCGACGCGCCCTGCTCGCCGCCTGCCTCGCCCTCGGCGCCGCTGGCGCGCATGCCCAGGACAAGCCGGTGCAGCTCAAGCTGTCGCACTGGGTGCCGCCCTCGCACCCGCTGCAGGCGGCCATCCAGGACTGGGCCGACAGCGTGAAGAAGGATTCCGGCGGCACCATCACCAGCGTCATCTTTCCCGCCGAGCAGCTCGGCAAGGCATTCGACCATTACGACATGGCGCGCGACGGCATTGCCGACTTCGCCTACGTCAATCCCGGCTACCAGCCGGGCCGCTTCCCCATCATCGCCGCCGGCGAGCTGCCCTTCCTGTTCCGCGACGGCCACACCGGCACCGAGGCGCTGGATGCCTGGTACCGCGCCTACGCCGCCAAGGAAATGCCGGACGTGCATTACTGCTTCGCCTTCGTCCACGACCCCGGCGCGCTGCACACCCGCAAGCTGGTCACCGTGCCGGCCGATGTGCGCGGCATGAAACTGCGCCCGGCCGACGCCACGCTGGGCACCTTCGCCACCCTGCTCGGCGCCACCAACGTGCAGGCCTCCGCTCCGCAGGCGCGCGACCTGCTGGAGCGCGGCGTCGCCGACGGCATCTTCTTCCCCTGGGGCTCCACCATACTGTTCGGCATCGACAAGGTGGTGCACTACCATCTCGACGTGCCGCTCTATGTCAGCGACTTCGTCTGGGTGATGAACAAGGCGAAATACGACAGCCTTTCGCCGCACCAGAAGAGCGTCATCGACAATCACTGCACCACCGCCTGGGCGGAGCGTTTCGCGGGCCCCTGGGCCGATTTCGAGCATGCCGGCATCGCCAAGATGAAGGCCGAGCCCGGCCAGCACCTCACCGAAATCACCCCGGCCCAGCTCGCCCTCTGGCGCAAGGCCGCCGAGCCGCTACATGCCGACTGGGCCAAGGCCGTGCAGGCCAAGGCCGGGCTCGACCCCGCCGCCGTCTTCAAGGCGCTGGAAGCCAGCATCGCCAAATACAAGGCGGCCTACTGACCATGCGCGGCACCACGGAACGGATCATCCATGCGGCCGAGACGCTGGCGGCCTGCTTCCTCGCCTTCGTCACCGCGCTGACCTTCGTCGCCGTGGTGCTGCGCTACGTCTTCTCGTGGACCATCCCCGACAGCTATGACGCGAGCCGCCTGCTGCTCGGCGTGATGATCTTCTGGGGCATTGCCGTCACCGGCTATCGCGGCGACCACATCACCGTCGAGCTGCTCTACAACGTGGTGCCCCGCCGCGGGCGCCACGTGCTCGACGTGCTGGCCACCCTGTTCACCCTGCTGTGCATGGCCGTCTTCACCTGGGCGATGCTCGGCAAGGTGCTCGATGCCTACCACTCCGGCGAGACCACCTTCGATCTGCATGTCCCGCTCTGGCCGGCCTTCGGCCTCGCCTGGGTCGGCCTGTTCGGCGGCGTGCTGCTGCTGGTGGTGCGCCTGCTTCGCGTCATCCGCCGGCCGGCATCCGTCGCGCCGTTTTCCGCCAGTCACTGAACGCGGCGCAAGATTGTAGGACCTGATGATGGACCCGAGCTTCGTTGCGGTCGCCGGCTTCGTGGCCCTGTTCACCCTGATGCTGCTGCGCTTCCCGATCGGCCTGGCGATGGGTGCGGTCGGCGTCGCCGGCTTCGCGGCGCTGGTCGGCGTCGAACCGGCGATGAAGCTGCTCGCCCAGTCGCCCATCCGCACCGCGACCGATGCCGGCTTCGCGGTCATCCCGCTGTTCCTGCTGATGGGCACCATCGCCTCGGCCTCGGGCATGAGCGGCGAGCTGTTCCAGGCCGCCAACAGCTTCCTCGGTCACCGCAAGGGCGGGCTCGGCATGGCCACCATCGCCGCCTGCGCGGGCTTCGCGGCGATTTCCGGAAGCTCGGTGGCCACCGCCGCCACCTTCTCGGCCGTGGCCTATCCGGAGATGCGCCGCTTCAACTACCCGCAATCCTTCTCCACCGGCGTCATCGCCGCCGGCGGCACGCTCGGCGCCATTCTGCCGCCCTCGCTGGTGCTGGCCGTCTACAGCCTCATCACCCAGCAGGATGTCGGCAAGCTCTACATGGCCGGCATCATCCCCGGCCTGCTGGCGGTGCTGATGTACGTCACCACCATCTGGGTGATCGGCCGGGTGCGGCCGGGCTTCCTGCCGCGCGGGCCGCGCGCCGGCTGGTCCGAGCGGCTGGCCGCCGTGCGCGGCGTGTGGGCGATCACGCTGCTCTTCCTGTTCGTCATCGGCGGCATGTACGGCGGCGCCTTCACCCCCACCGAGGCGGCCAGCATGGGTGCCGGCGGCGCCTTCCTCATCGCCGTGCTGCGCGGCCGCCTCAGCCCCGCCATGTTCCTTGACTGTCTGCTGCGCGCGCTGCGCACCAGTGCGGCCATCTTCGCCATCCTGATCGGCGCGCTGCTCTTCGGCTACTTCCTCACCATCACCCAGACGCCGCAGCACGTCACCGAATTCCTCACCGGCCTCGGCCTCGGCCGCTACCACGTGCTGCTGCTCATCATGCTGATGTACCTCGTGCTCGGCTGCGTGATGGACGCCATGGCCATGGTCATCCTCACCATCCCGATCATCTTCCCGGTGATCACCGCGCTCGGCTTCGACCCGATCTGGTTCGGCGTCATCATCGTCATGACCGTCGAGCTCGGCCTCATCCACCCGCCGGTCGGCATGAACGTGTTCGTCATCAAGAGCGTGGTGCGCGACGTCAGGATCGGCACGATCTTCGTCGGCGTCATTCCCTTCGTCATCACCGACATCATCCGCCTCGCCATTCTCATCGCCTTCCCGATCCTCTCGACCTTCCTGCCGGAGCATATGTGATGGACGCACCATCGCCGCTGATTGCCGCCCTCCTCGCCGCCATCGGCAGCGATGCGCTGACCAGCGGTGCGGCGATGGATGCCCGCCATTTCAACGACTGGGCGGTGACGGCGAAGGCCGCCGACCAGCCGCTGGCCGTCGTCTACCCCCGCAGCACGGCCGAGGTTTCCACCATCCTGCGCCTCTGCCACGCCCATCGCGTGCCGGTGGTGCCGCAGGGCGGGCTCACCGGCCTCGTTGGCGGCGCCGTGCCGGTCGCCGGCTGCGTCGCCCTCTCGCTGTCGCGCATGCGCGCGATCGAGGAGGTTGATACCGCCGCCTCCACCATCACCGTGCAGGCCGGCGTGCCGCTGCAGGCGATCCAGGACGCCGCCGACGACGCGGGCCTGCTCTTCCCGCTCGATATCGGCAGCCGCGGCTCCTGCCTGATCGGCGGCAACGTCTCGACCAACGCCGGCGGCAACCGCGTGCTGCGCTACGGCATGACGCGCGAGCTGGTGCTCGGCCTGGAGGTCGTGCTCGCCGACGGCACGGTGTTGAGCATGCTCAACAAGATGCAGAAGAACAATGCCGGCTACGATCTCAAGCAGGTCTTCATCGGCGCCGAGGGCACGCTCGGCGTCATCACCCGGATCGTGCTGCGCCTCTTCCCGCGCCCGGCCAGCACCTGCACCGCCTTCTGCGCGCTGCCCGGCTACGGCGC
>JAGXAV010000215.1 GCA_018971455.1 Rhodospirillales bacterium | reverse complement strand
GCGCCGCGAGAAGATCGCCGGCCTGTGCGGCGAGGCCGCGATCGAGTGCCAGGCGGCCCAGCTCGGCGATCAGCGCCCGATCCTCGGGCGCCGGGCCATCGGGCGCAAAGCCGGCGATCTTGCGCAAGGCGGCCTCGGCCGCGATCGCCTGCTCGCCGGGCCGCGGCAGTTCGATCAGCGGAGCCGGCGCGGGGTTGCCCTCGCCGGCGCGCGTGCACAGCACGAGGACCTCATGACCGAGCTTCACCAGCGCGCCGGCGAAGCTGCGCACATGGACGGAGGCGCCTTTCTGCCCGAGGACCGGGATGCCGTGATCGAGATTGAGGTAGAGGATCTTCATGGCGGCCTCACGCCACCTTGCGCAGCATCTCGGGCTCCGGCGTCACCGCCTCGCAACGGCGCGCGCCGACCAGGTCGCGCAGGGCGGTGGCCGTCTCCCAGCAGTTGAAATGCTGGTCGAGTTCGCCGCGCGCCGCCTCGGCCAGGCGCCGGCAGAGGCGAGGATCGGTGATCAGGCGGGCGATCGCCGCCGCCAGAGCCGCGGGATCGCGCGGCTCCACGAGCAGCCCGGTCTTTTCGTGGCGCACCAGTTCGGGAATGCCCGAGACCGATGTCGAGACGACGGGAAGGCCGGTCGCCATCGCCTCGACGATGACGTTGGGGATGCCGTCGCGATCGCCATCCTCGGCGATGCGCGGGGCCAGCACGAAGAGATCGCAGGCGCGGTAGAGGGCGATCAGATCGGCATGGGTCATGGCGCCGCGCAGGCTGACCTTGTCGATCAGGCCGCAGGCGGCGATCTGGGCCGCGAGTTCGCTGGCGAGCGGGCCGCCGCCGACGATCTCGCAATGGAAGGCCATCCCCTGCGCGGCCAGCAGCGCGCAGGCGGCGACCAGATCGTCGAGCCCCTTCTTGGCCACCAGCCGGGCGACGCAGATGAGGCGCACCACCCTCCCGGCTGCCGGGGCGAGCGGCGGGCGGTAGCTGAAATGCGACAGGTCGATGCCGTGGTAGACCAGCGAGAGCTTCGGCATCGCCGCACTGCCCACGACCGTGCGCAGGTAATCGAGATTGTAGTGCGTGCAGGTCACCACGAAGGCGGCGCGCCCGACGCGCTCGGCAATCAGGCGCGGCGACGTGAGGTAGAGATCCTTGGCGTGGGTGGTGAAGCTGAACGGCACGCCCGTCATCATGCTGGCGAGTTCGGCCGTGACGGTCGGCGCATTGGCGAAATGCGCGTGCAGGTGGGTGATGCCCTGGCGGCGCATATCGTCGGCGAAGAATCCGGCGCGCAGGAATTGCCGGGCCGTCGAGAGCCGCGCGCGGCTGTGCCGCATCAGCGTGGCGGCGTGGGCGGCGGCGCGCAGATAGCCCCGCGGTGCGGCGCGAAAGGCGGCGGCGTGGCTGCGCAGCGCGGCGAGCAGCTTGCGCCCCGGCGTCGTCGGGAGATGGATGGGGCGCGCCTTCACCTCGGCCACCATCGGGTGGTGCGGCGGCGGTTCGGGCGGCAGCAGCGAGTAGATGTGCAGCGCGACGCCGAGGCGCTCCATGGCGCGGATTTCGTTGAGGATGAAGGTCTCGCTGAGGCGCGGATATCGCTTGACGATGTAGGCCACCCGGCCGCCGGCCATGACGGGCATCATGCGAGCACCTCGGGGCGGGGCATCGCGAAGGCCAGTTCCTCGACCAGGTCGCCGACCCGGCGGGCGCCGTTGAGGTCGATCGCCGACCAGTCAGGCGTGCGCTCATAGGCGCCCGACAGGGCCGCCGGCAGCAGGTCCGCGAGGCGCTGGGCCAGGCCCGGTCCGGGATCGGCGGTCCAGACCACGCCGTGGCGTGCCAGCATGTCGGCGCGCAATTTCTGTTCCAGCCGCGGCGTCGTGCGCGGCACGATGATGGCCGGCTTGCGGGCCGCGAGGATTTCGACGCTGGTGTTGTAGCCGCCCATCGAGACGACGAGGGTGGCCGTCCCCATCAATCCGCTGATATCGGTGCTGTAGCGCACCATGGCGATATTCGGCAGGCCGGCCGAGGCATTTTCGAGTGCGGCATACTGCTCCGCGGGCATCAGCGGCCCGGTGAGCAGGGTGGCGTCGCAGCAGCCGCGCGGCAGCAGGGCGAGTGCGGCGATGAAGGCCTGCATCATCTCGAAGCCGTCGCCGCCGCCGCCGGCGGTGACGAGGACATGCGGGCGCTGGGCTGGGGGCATGGGGGCAGCCGGTGCGGCCGGGCGGGCGACGTATCCGGTGTAGCGCACGCGCGCGGCCAGGGCGGGCGGCATGGCGTAGGTCTGCGCCACGTCGAACAGCGCCTGGCAGCCATAGACCAGGACGTGGTGATAGGCGCGGGCCAGCAGGTCGTAGGTTTCCTCCTCCCGCCACAGCGCGCGCACGGTCTCGGCCTCGTCGAGAATGTCGCGCAGGCCGAGCACCATCCGCGTCTCGGGCAGTTCGCGGCGGATCAGCGCGAGGGTGGAGAGCAGCTCCCCCTTCATGCCGGCGGGCGCGTGATCGACGATGAAGATGTCGGGCCGCTCGCGCAGCACGGTCTTGAGGATCAGGGCCTCGCGATAGCCCTTGAGCAGGCCGAAATGCTCCTCTCCGGCGCGCGCGCCGTAGCTGCCGGCGGCCAGCTTGACCACCGGCGGCAGCGGCTGGACGTGTAGACCGGCCGGCAGATCCCAGGAGCGGATGACCGGCGAGCCGGTGAGCAGCCAGACATCGAACGCGCCATCGCGGTCGAGAAGCTCCTCGGCGATGGCGAGGTTGCGGCGCAGATGGCCGAGGCCGTACGTGTCGTGCGAATAGAGGAAAACCCGGGGCCGGCGGCCGCTGCCCATGCCCGCCCCCGGCGGCACACGGAACCCGGTGATCTCCCCGCCGAGCTGACTGCCATCCATGCCCTGCATCCTTTCCGACGTATTCGTCGGCAGGGTTCTGCTGGCCGGACGCTGACGGGACGCTGACGGCCGATGCTCACGTTCAGGTGAGCGCCACCAGCTCGGCGCGCACCGACACGAGGGGGAACGCAAGCACGAAACGCGCGCCGCCGCCCGGCCGCGCCTCGACATGGACCGACGCCTCGTGCAGCTGGGCCACCCGGCGCACCAGCGCAAGGCCGATGCCGCTGCCGCCCGGGCGCGACGGCTCGCCGCGCCAGAAGCGGTCGAACACACGCTCGCGCTGCTCGGCCGGCACGCCGGGGCCACGGTCGTCGATGCGCAGTACCCCCGCCGCCGACACCGAGACCGAGACCGCCTCCCCCGCCGGCGAGAGCTTGATGGCGTTGTCGAGCAGGTTGCGGATGGCCAGCTCGACCAGCGTGGCGCTGCCGGAAATCATCACCGGCAGCGGCGGGCAGTCGAACTCCACCAGCAGCCGGGCGGCCAGCGCGCGCGGGGCGAGCTCGGTGCAGACGCCGCGGGCCAGCGCCGCCAGATCGACCTCCTGGCGCACCGCGACCAGCGCCTCCTCCGCCTCGGCGAAGCGCAGCAGCTCGCCGACCAGCGCGGAGAGCGATTCGAGCTCCGCGGTTATCCGTTGCCGCTGCGGACCGTTCGCGAGTTCCGCCGTTTCCAGAAGCAGGATGGCGAGCGGGGTGCGCAGCTCGTGGGAGACGTCGGAGGTGAATTGCCGCTGCATCAGCAGGGCGTGTTCAAGCTCGCGCAGCGTGATGTTGATGGCGGCGACCACGTCGGCGATCTCGCGCGGCAGGTTGTCCACCGGCAGCGGCGCGAGCGGCCGGCCGGCGGCGACCGAAGCGGAGATCGTTTCGGCCTCGCGGGCAATGCGCCCGAGCGGACGCAGCGAGGCGCTGATGGCGATGATCATGGCCAGGGTGAGCGCCGGCACGATGGTGAGCACCGGAATGCCGACATGGTCGAGCATCTCGTTGCCGATGACGGTCAGCCAGCGCCCGGCCGGGTCGCCCACCATCAGCACCTGCACCCAGTAATGATGGTCGCCGACATGCACGCGGTCGGTCATCATCCAGGTCTGTGGCCGGCCGCCATCGGCCTGGTCC
Organism: Rhodospirillales bacterium; assembly: GCA_018971455.1. Taxonomy (GTDB): domain Bacteria; phylum Pseudomonadota; class Alphaproteobacteria; order Acetobacterales; family Acetobacteraceae; genus REEB85. The sequence continues at coordinate 733 of JAGXAV010000215.1, read as the reverse complement.
GGCCGGTCGAGCGGGCCGAAACTCTGGGCCAGATGCAGCGCCCGCTCGGCGTTGCTGCCCGGCTGCGGGACCTCCAGCGGCGGCAGCAGCGCCGGATTGACCTGGCTCACCACCTTGCGCAGATCGGCGAGCCGGCGGTCGAAGACGCGGAAGGCGTAGGAGCCGGGATAGGCCACGTAGGGCGCCAGCCGGGTCGGGTCCTGCCCGGCGGCCAGCGTGAGGGCGATACGGTCGATATCGGCCCGCAACGTTCTCCGGCGCAGGAAGTTGGTGTCGAGGAAGTATTTCGCAAAGAAGCCGCCGAGCAGCACCAGCGACACCACCGCCGCGACCAGGCTCATCCGCCAGGCGAGGATGACGGAAAGGCGGCGCGCCTGGCTGTGCGGGAGGGTCACGGGCATGGCGCGAGAATGTAGCCGAGGCCGCGCATGGCGGTGACCGTGACCGAGGCGCCGGCCTGGTCGAGTCGGCGGCGCAGCCGGGACACGGCGGCCTCGATGGCGTTCGGCGTCACCTCGTCATCGAAGGAATAGACCGCCTGCTCCAGCTTCTCGCGCCCCATCAGCTGGCCCTGATGGACCATCAGCGCCTCGAGCACCCGCAATTCGCGGGGTGGCACCGCGAGGTCCGCCCCGCCGACGCGCAGGGTCAGGCTTCCGGTGTCGCGCGTGACGTGGCCGGCGGACAGCACGGCGGCGGCGGGTTGCGGGTGGCGGCGCAGCACGGCGCGGAC
>JAGXAV010000214.1 GCA_018971455.1 Rhodospirillales bacterium | reverse complement strand
GGCCGGCGAGGGCGGCGCGGCGGCGGACTGGATGATCGGCGGCGGGCGCGAGGCGCTGGCGAGCTGGGGCGCCGATGCCGACGGCCCGCGCGAGGCCTGGGCGCGGGCGGTGCCGGCGGCCGATATCGCCTTCCTGCGGGGCCTGGCGCTGATGCATCGCGCGGACGGCTATCTGTTCGTCCATGCCGGCATCCGCCCCGGTGTCGCGCTGGAGCGGCAGGCGGCGATCGACCTGCTCGGCATCCGCCAGGTGTTTCTCTATTCGGAGGAGGATTTCGGCGTCGTCGTGGTGCACGGCCACACGCCGAAGGCCGAGCCGGTGCTGCGCCACAACCGCATCGGGATCGACACCGGTGCCGTGTTCGGCGGTGCCTTGACCTGCGCGGTGCTGGAGGAGGACCGGGTGGGCTTCCTGCGGGCGTGAGGGGCTATCCGTTCAACGCCATCGCCGCGAGCTGCCCGCCGGCGGGAGAGGTTGTCACCTGCCAGACCCGCTCGACGGTGGCGAGCTTGGTGCGGGCACGGCCGGCCGGATGCGGAAGCTGGTCCGGGCGCTTCGTGAAGTAGGCGTTGTATTCCACCGCATCGGCATCGAAGGACATTTGCGGTTCGAGCTTGCGCAGGGAGAAGCCGAAGCGGTCGAGATAGGCGACGATATCGCCCAGCAGCGCCTGGCCCTGGTAGATCGGGTAGAGATGGGTCTCCAGTTCGATCGCGAGGCAGCCGGCCAGCAGGCCGCCGAAGCCGTGCAGCACGTCGAGCTCGGCGCCCTGCACATCGATCTTGATGACGTCCGGCTGCGGCACGTCGCCCGAGCGGTGCAGCGTGTCATAGCGGACGCAGCGGATCGGACGTTCCTCGACGACATCGAAGGCCGGCGCGATGGCGTAGCGCGCGAGCAGCGCCGCGTTGGGGCGCAGCACGGAGGAGCAGCCGGCGAGGCGGGTGATGTGCAGCGTGCGCTCGCCGTCCTGCGAGAACAGGCCCTGCTCGATCACCATGCCGCCGTTGATCGATTCCAGCTCGGCGCGGATGGCGGCGGCGTCTGTCGGGTTCGGTTCGAAGGCGATCGGGCGGATCATGTTGCGGCGCGCGCGCCAGCCGCCCTGAAGCCCGCCGGCCGCACCGACATCGACCACGCAGATGCGGTCCTCCTCGGCCAGTTCCTCGGGTCGCTCGACCACGAGGGAGATCTGCTCGAAGACGAACTGGTCCTGCGCGCGGCCGAGATAGCGGCCGCCGGGACCATGGCTGGTGCCCAGCGACACGGTCGGGTGCGTGTTGAAGAACGCCACGGTAACGATCAGCCGGCCGGCCGGGTCCACCGCGACGTCCAGCTCCTCGGATATCCCCGGGTCGATGATGTCGCCGAACCGCGAGATCCGGCAGACATCGACGCCGCCCCAATGGTTCACGTGGAATTCGACATTGCAGGCCGCGGTCGGCCGCAGAGTGACGGTGAGGCGAAGACGGGCGGCCTCGAAGGCGGGATCGGAGATCCGGATCAGGTGGTAGTCGTTCTGCGCGGTGTCGTGGAACACCAGATGGCCGGCTGCGTCCAGGCGCACCGCCGCCGCATGCACCGGCTGCCACGCCGCCAGCGGCGCGGCAATGGGTCGCGCGTCCGGCGGGTCGATGCGTCCAACCATGGTGGCGGCCTCCGTCGTGGCGGTGTCGGACCGGCTGCGATCCTTGATGGGGCGGTCTTACGGAGGCCACGCGCCGCGGGCAAGGCGGTTGCCGCCGGGCGGCGGGGATGGGCTACGCCTGCGCCGCTGCCTCGAAGGCGCGCAACCCTTCCTCGATGGTGCGGCGGTCGAGGTCGCGGGTGATGAAGACGAGGCGGCTGGTGCGAGGGGCGCCGTCGGGCCAGGCGGGCAGCAGGACCGGCTCGTGGAAGAGGTGCTGCACGCCGTGAATGGCGACCGGGCGGTCCTGCCCGACCAAGTTGAGGATGCCCTTGACGCGCAGCAGGGATTCGCCGCGCGTGCCGATCAGCATCTCCAGGCAGGTGCCGATGCCCTGCCAGTGCAGCGGCTCCTCGAAGGTGAGGCAGAAGGCCTGGATGCGGGCATCGTGGCGGTTGACGTCGTGGTGATGGTGGTGATGGTCGTGCGGCGCGGCGAAGGCCTCGGCGTCGAGCCAGCGCGCCACGTCGGCGATCTTGCCGGCGGCGTCGAACAGGCCGAGATCGAGCAGCAGGGCGGGGTCGATCGCGCCGCGCACCGCGGTGAGAATGGCCGCTCCGGGGTTGAGGCGGGCGAGGCGCGCGCGCAGGGCGGCGGGGTCGGCCAGATCGGTCTTGGTCAGCACCAGCCGGTCGGCGACGGCGACCTGGCGGACCGCCTCCTCGTGGGCGTCGAGCTGGGCCATGGCGTGGACGGCGTCGACCACCGTCACCACCCCGTCCAGCCGGTAGCGGAGGGCGGTCGGCGCGTCGCCCATCAGCGTGTGCAGGATGGGGGCGGGGTCGGCGAGGCCGGTGGTCTCGATCATCACCCTGCCCACCTCGCCGGCGGCGATGCGGGGGGCGAGGTCGGCCAGCGCGCGCACCAGATCGCCGCGCACCGTGCAGCAGAGGCAGCCGGCATTGAGCAGGACGGTGTTCTCGTCGAGCGTGGCGACCAGCAGATGGTCGAGCCCGATCTCGCCGAACTCGTTGATCAGCACAGCCGTGCCGGCGAGCTCGCGGCGTTGCAGCAAATGGTTGAGCAGCGTGGTCTTGCCGGCGCCGAGGAAGCCGGTGAGCAAGGTGACCGGGACGGGCTCAGCCATGTCCGGTCTCGTCTTGCCCGGTCTTGTCATGCCCCGTCTTGTCATGCGCGTGGCCGTACAGAACGTCGGGCGCGACCAGGGGGGCCGCGATCTCGACCAGCGCCTCTCCCCGGGCCTCGCGGTAGAAACAGGCGCGCCGGCCGGTGTGGCAGGCCACGCCCGGCTGGTCCACCAGCAGGAGCAGCGTGTCGCCGTCGCAATCCAGGCGCAGATGCAGCAGTTTCTGCACCTGACCCGAGGTTTCACCTTTGCGCCATAACCTGTTGCGGCTGCGGCTGAAATAACAGACGCGACCGGTCGCCAACGTCTCGGCGACCGCCGCGCGGTTCATCCACGCCATCATCAGCACCTCGCCGGTGTCGTGCTGCTGGGCGATGGCAGGGACGAGGCCATCGGCATTGAAGGCGATGGCGTCCAGAATGGGGTGCTCGGTCATTCCCCCTTATGTTGTACCCCGGCCGCTCCGCGCAAATGCCCAGAGCGGCGTCCGGCCCGATGAGACGATCGGACCAGACGTTGCACTAGCCGGGATGGGCGCGCAGCACGGCCAGCGCCCGCTCGAGATCGGCGATCAGGTCGGCCGGGTCTTCCAGGCCGATATGCAGCCGCATCACCTGGCCAGGGAAGGCGCCGCTGCCGGCGGTGCGGGTGATGAAGCCGGTGGTCGGCAGGGCCAGGCTCTCATAGCCGCCCCAGGAGGCGCCCATGCCGAACAGCGCCAGCGACTCGACCATGGCGTGCACTGCCGCCTGGCTGAAGCGCGGCTGGAAGACCACGCCGAACAGGCTGCACGCGCCGGTGAAGTCGCGCTTCCAGATGGCGTGGCCGGGCGCGCCGGGGAGGGCGGGGTGCAGCACCTGCGCCACCTCCGGCCGGCCGGCCAGCCAGGCGGCGACGGTGATGCCGGACTGCATCTGGTGGGCCAGCCGCACCGCCATGGTGCGCACGCCGCGCAGGGCCAGCCAGCAATCGTCGGGGCTCGCGTACTGGCCGAGCTGCATGGCGGCGGTGCGCAGGCGCTCCCAGTCGGCGTCCGAATTGGTGGTGACGCTGCCGAGCAGCACGTCGGAATGGCCGACCACGTATTTGGTCAGCGCCTGGATGGAGACGTCCACGCCGTGGCGGAAGGGCTGGAAGAAATGGATGCCCCAGGTGTTGTCCATCAGCACCTTGGCGCCGCGGGCATGGGCGAGGGCGGCGAGCGCCGGGATGTCCTGCACCTCGAAGGTGTGGCTGCCGGGGCTCTCGGTGTAGAGCAGCGTGGTGTTCGGGCGGAACAGGGGCTCGAGCTCGGCGGCGGTGCAACAGGGATCGTAATAAGTTGTCTCAACGCCATAATTTTTAAGGAAATTATCGCAAAACCCGCGGGCCGGCCCGTACACCGAGTCGGGCATCAGGCAGTGCTCGCCCGCCTTGAGGAAGGCGAGCAGCGGGGTGGTGACGGCGGCGAGCCCGGAGCCGACGATCTGGCAGCGCGTGCCGCCCTCGATCTCGGCGATGACGTTCTCGAGCGCCCAATGGGTCGGGCCGCCGAGCACGCCGTAGATGAGGTGCTGCTCGAGGCGATGGGCCCCGGCATCCTTGCGCGCCTGCATGTCCGGGTAGAGCACGGTGGAGCCGCGGTGCAGCGGCGGATTGACGAAGCCGTGCACATGGGTCCCGGCGCGGCCGGCATGGGAGAGGCGGGTGCTGAAGCCCGGCGTGCGGGCGGGGGCGGAATCGTCGGGCATGGGTGTCAGATCTCCACGGGCGTGTCGGGGCGGCCGCCCCATTCGGTCCAGGAGCCGTCATAGACGGCGCCTGCGGGCAGGCCGGCGAGGGTCATCGCCAGGGTCAGGATGGTCGCGGTGACGCCGCTGCCGCAGCTGGTGACCACCGGGCGGCTGCCATCGACGCCGGCGGCGGCCAGGCGCGCGCGCAGGGCGGCCGGCGGCAGCAGGGTCTGGTCCGGGTTGAGCAGCTCGGTATAGGGCAGGTTGGCCGAGCCCGGGATGTGG
>JAGXAV010000213.1 GCA_018971455.1 Rhodospirillales bacterium | reverse complement strand
GGCGGCGACGCCGCCGGGAATGACCGCATCCATCATCAGCCGGTGGCCGAACGCCGCGAAGGCCGCGCGGAGCATCGCCTCGCGATGCCAGGAGAAGCGGGTCGGCGGCAGGGCGAAGCCGGCATCGCCGATGATCGCGCCGCAATCACCGAGATGGTTGGCGACGCGCTCCAGCTCGGCCATCACCGCGCGCAGGGCGCGCGCGCGGGGCGGTGCGTCGGTGAAGGTGGCGGCCTCCGCCGCATGCGCGAAGGCGAGGCTGTGGGCGACGGTGGAATCGCCCGACAGCCGGGCGGCGAACCGCGCGGCGGCGCGCGGGCTCTTGCCGCGCATCAGCCCGAGCGTGCCCTTGTGCAGATAGCCGCGCCGGGTCTCCAGCCGCACCACCGTCTCGCCCTGGGCGGTGAAGTGGAAATGCCCGGGCTCGATGATGCCGGCATGGATCGGGCCGACCGCGAGCACGTGCACGCCCTCGGCTTCCACCGGCAGGAAGCCCGGCGGCTCGGCCGGCGGCGCCGCCGGCGGACGGACGGAGAGCGGCGCGGGGTGCACCCATTTGCCGTGGTCGAGCCATGGCCGGGCATCGGTGCCACCGCTCGCGCCATGCCCCCAGAGATCGCGGATCATGCGCTCGAACCACGCCGCGGCCGGGCGGTGCGGCGAGAGTGCCGGGTACTGGCCATCCGTCACCGGCACCGAGGCGAGGATGAAGCCGCCATCCGGCATGTCGCGGAACAGCGCATGCACCTCCACCGTGTCGGCCCACAGCGCCAGCAGTTCCGGCGTGGGCGCGGCGGCGAGGCTCTCGGCCATGGCGCGCCACGCTTCCGGCGTGAGCAGGTGGCGCGGCCAGGGATGGCAGGGTTGCGGCCGGCCGGCGCGCAGCATCGCCACCGTGCTCATCGCACGCTCCCCGCGATGGTGGTGAACCAGGCGGTCAGCGCCGCCGGCATGGCCAGGCCCAGCACCAGCACGATGGCCAGATGCAGCCAGGCCGGCGCGAGCATCGCCCAGCCCGCATCCGGGCCGCGATCCGGCGTCGGCTCGCCCAGGCACAGGGTGATGAGCCGCCAGGAGAGGGCCCAGCCGCCGACGACGAGGCCGATGCCGAGCGGCACGGCCAGGAATGGCTGCCGTGCCACCGTCTGCATGACGATGAGGAACTCGCTGGTGAACAGGCCGAAGGGCGGCAGGCCGGCGACGGCGACGATGCCGGCGGCCAGCGTCAGCGCCAATGCGCGATGGCCGGCGAGCAGGCCGCCAATGTCGCGGAAGCGCTGCCCGCCCTTGAGCTGGCTGGCCCGCCCGATGCACTGGAACACGGCGGCCTTGGCCAGGGTGTGCAGGGTCAGATGCAGCAGGCCGGCGAACACCGCCGCCGGCCCGCCCAGGCCGAAGGCGAAGGCGGCGACGCCGGATTGCTCGATGGTGGAGAAGGCGAAGAAGCGCTTGGCGTCGCGCCGGCGCCACAGGCTGAAGGCGGCGAGCAGCAGCGAGAGCAGCCCGAGCACCATCAGCGGCGGGCCGGGCGCGATCGCGGCGGCATTGCCGGCCATCAGCCCGCGCAGCCGCAGCAGCATGGTCAGGGCGACATTCAGGATCGAGCCGGAGAGCACGGCGGAAACCGGTGTCGGCCCCTCGGCATGGGCGTCCGGCATCCAGGCGTGCAGCGGCGCCAGCCCCGCCTTGGTGCCATAGCCGATCAGCAGGAAGACGAAGGCGAGGTTGAGCAGCGGGCCGTGCGAGAGGGCGGCGGCCGGCACCAGCGTGCTCCAGCTCATCGCCGCGAGCCCCGCGCTGAGGGCGGGTCCGGCGGCGAGGTAGAGCACGATGGTGCCGAACAGGGCCAGCGCGATGCCGACGCCGCAGAGGATGAAGTATTTCCACGAGGCCTCGATCGCCGCGTCGGTGCGCGGCAGGCCGACCACCAGCACCGCGGCGATGGTCGCCGATTCCATGGCGACCCAGGTGACGCCGAGATTGTTCGACAGCAGGGCGAGCAGCATGAAGCCGAGGAAGAAGAGAAACAGCGCGTGGTACTGGCGCAGGCGCGGCGCGTCGAGCCGGCCGGCCGCGGCCTCGGTCGCGATGTAGAAGCGGCTGAACCAGGCGGTGGTGAGCCCGACGAAGCTGGTCAGGATCGCCATGTGGGCGGCCAGCGGATCGACCAGCAGCAGCAGCCCGGCGCCGGCCTCCCACGGCAGCAGGCAGGCCAGCGCGAAGGCGGCCGCGGCGACGGCGATGTTGATCCAGCCCGCGATGTCGTGGCGCCGCACGAGGCCGACCAGAAGCCCGCCCGCCAGCGGCACCAGCGCCACCAGCCCGGGCAGCGAAAGCACCTCGCCGACCATGCTCATGTCGCGGCCCCGTTCATCGCTGGGCCCGCCCGACGCGGTCGAGATGATGGGCCTCGAGGCTGTCGAAGCGCTCGCGGATGCGGAAGAAGAACACGCCGAACACGATGAAGACGAGCATCACCAGCACCGCCACGGCGAGCTCGACCACCAGCGGCATGCCGGCCACGCCGACGGCGGCCAGGATCAGGCCGTTCTCGAGCGACAGGAAGCCGATCACCTGGGTCAGCGCGTTGCGCCGGGTGATCATCATCAGCATGCCGAGCAGCACCACCGAGAGCGCGGTGGCGAGATCCTCGCGGGTCAGCGCATAGGCGTGCAGCGTCACCGGCAGTACCACCAGGATCGAGAGCGCGACGAGGCCGACGCCGAAGGCCATGGTGGCGAAGATGCCCAGCGCCGTCTCGATGGTGCGGTGGATGTCGAGCCGGCGGACGATGGCGCGCAGGCCGAAGGGAATGGCGAGCCCCTTGGCGGCGAGCGTGATCGCGGCGGTGAGGTAGAGCTCCACCGCCCCCTGCACCCAGCCCTGCCAGGCGGCGGCGGCGGCCAGCACCACCGCCTGCATGGCGTAGAGCGTGATCACCGCGCTGACGCGGCGCTGGTAGAGCAGCCCGAAGGACAGCACCAGCACCGCGCCGCCCAGCATGTGCGCGAGATCGTAATCGAAAACGCCGAAGCCGAGACGCGGGCCCATCAGGCAAAGCCCTGGCTGACGAAGAGGAACACCACGGCGAGCACCGCCAGCAGCACGGCGACACCGAGGAACTCCGGCACGCGAAACACCCGCATCTTGGCGATCGCGCCCTCGAACAGCGCGAGCGCGAGGGTCAGCCCGCCGATCTTGCCGATCCAGGCGAACAGGCCGAACGCCCAGAGCAGCGGAGCGGCCGCGGGGGCGGCGCCGAACGGGGCGAAGATGGCGGCCAGCAGCGACAGCCACACCAGCAGCCGAAGGCTCGCGCCGTACTCGATCAGGGCGAGGTGCCGGGCCGAGTATTCCAGCACCATCGCCTCGTGCACCATGGTCAGCTCGAGATGGGTGGCCGGATTGTCGGCCGGCATGCGCCCGTTCTCGACCAGGGCGGCGGCCAGCATCGCCACCAGGGCGAGACCGAGCGAGACGCGCAGGCCGTGCGCGCCGTCCTGCAGGGCGGTGGCGATGGCGTCGAGATTGGTGGTGCCGACGACCAGCGCGAGGGTGAAGGCGATCAGCAGCAGCGCCGGTTCGGCGAACACCGCGAAGGCCATCTCGCGACTGGCGCCGATGCCGCCGAAGCCGGTGCCGCCGTCGAGCGCGGCCAGTGCCAGCACGGCGCGCGCCAGCGCCAGCAGGCCGAAGATCACCAGCAGATCGGCCAGCCCGCCGCCGGCCATGCCCACCGCGAAGGAGGGCACCAGGGCGGCGGCGGCCACGATCGCGGCGAGCGCGACGGCGGGTGCCGCGGTGAACAGGGGCGACACCCCCTCCCCCACCACGGGCTCCTTGCGGGCCAGCCGCCGCAGGTCGCGCCAGGGTTGTCACGGCGAGGGGCCGCGCCGGCCCAGCAGCCGCGCCTTGACCCAGCGCAGCAGGCCTGTGACCAGCGGGGCCGCGGCGAGCACCAGCAGGAGGTGCAGCGCGAGCGCGACGCCGGCGAGCAGGATGGCGAGCCCGCCCATCAGAGCCGGCCCATCATAGCTGGCCCAGCACGGCGATGACGGTGAGAAAGACCACCAGCACGAGGAACATCACCGTCAGCGTGCGGCGGATGGTGAGGAACTGCATGCCGTCGGCCAGCGCCGAGACTGCGGCGCGCAGGCGGGAGACGGGGCGGAACAGCCAGGTGTCGGCGGGATCATGCCAGATGGTGGCCAGGCGCGCCGGGCGCGGGTCTCCGGGTTCGGGCATGTCCAGGCTGGTGCGGGCGCCCAGCAGGGTGGCGCCCAGGGTGCGTGCCAAAGGCTGAGCAAAGCTCGCGGCGCCGTACTGGGTCAGCGGGTCGCCGAAGGGCAGCCAGGCCGGTGCCGGGGCGAAACCGCAGCCCCAGGCCGGGCCGCGGCGCTGGCCGGCCACCATGCGCCGGCGCGTCACCGCCAGCACCAGCGCCAGGGCGAGGCCGAGCAGGATGGCGATGCCGAGCGCCGCATAGCCGGGGCCGCCGGCCTGCGGGGCGACCAGCACGGCGCCGGCGCGGTCGACCAGATCGGCGCGCAGAAGCAGGCGCTCTGCCGGTCCGACCAGGCGCAGCACGGCGCCCGGGAACAGCCCGATCAGCACGGACATGGCGGCCAGCCCCGCCATGCCGGCCAGCGCCGGGGCCCCGGCCTCCTCGGCGGCGGCGCCGCGCGGCGAGCGGGGGCGGCCGAGGAAGCCGGCGCCGACCAGCCGCACCGCGGCCATGCCGGCCAGCGCCGCGGCAAGCGCCATCAACGCCGCGGCCGCG
>JAGXAV010000212.1 GCA_018971455.1 Rhodospirillales bacterium | reverse complement strand
GCCATCCGCCGCCCGCCCATGCACGCGGGCCATGCGCGCGCGCTGCGCGGCGGTCAGGCTCACCGTGGTGTCGGTCATGCCGAGCGGGGCGAAAAGCTGCTCGGCCAGCGCTTCGTCGAGCCGCTTGCCGCTGGCCGCCTCCACCGCCTTGCCGACGAAATCGGTGTTGATGCCGTAATTCCACCGTGTCCCCGGCTCGAACAGCAGCGGCATGCGGGCCGCCTGCGCCCAGTCATTCGGCGCGCGCGGCAGGCCGGTCGCCTTCATGTAGCGGGCGATCTCCTCGTTCCAGGTATCGTAGCCATACCCCGCACTGTGGCTCAGCAGATGGCGCAGCGTGACGGGGCGCGAAGGTGCGCGCAGCACCGGCGCGCCGGACTCCGAGAAGCCGTCGAGCAGCTGCGCGCCGGCGAGGGCCGGCAGCGTGTCGCCGATCGGCGCATCGAGCGCGAGCCGCCCCGCCTCGACATGCTGCATGGCGCCGGCCGAGACCAGCGCCTTGGTCATCGAGGCCAGCCAGAACACCGTGTCCATGGTCATCGGCGCGTCGGCGGTGAGGTCGCGCCGCCCGAACGCTCCCTCGTAGAGGGTTTCCGTCTCGGTGGTGGCGGCGGCAACCACGCCGGGGATGCGGGCGCAGGCCTGCTCGAGCACGCGGTCGATAGCGGCGATCATGATTTTTCCCTGATCCTTCCGGTTGAGGCTGCCCCCGCCCGGTCCGCCGGAGAGGGGCGCCACGTCCATATTGGTGCCGCTATACGGCACGGCCGTTCAGTCGTCTCGGATGCTCGCCGGGCGACTATGAAGAGGTCTGCGCGGAGATCAAGAAGGCGGGAGATCCAGGAAGGCACCGAAGCGCCCCGGCGCGGACGGCGCCATGCCGGGCGGGATAGCGCCTCCCGCGGCCGCTTCTATCTAAGCCTGGCGGGATGGTGTATGCCCGCCCGGTGAAATAGCCGGCGCGGGGGCCGGTGGCCGCGACACCGATCCCGTCGCGTCCAGGGTCCCGCCGCGCCAAGGATGATGCCGTTGCGCCGCAAACTCACCGTGCTCGCGCTGCTCGCCGTCATCGGCGTGATGACGACGCTGGTCTCCTATTCGGTGACCCTGTACCGCCTGTTCTGCGAGGTGACCGGCGCCAACGGCACCACCCAGCGTGTCGCCAGCGACGACGCCACCGTCTCGGCGCGCAAGGTCACGGTGTTCTTCGACACCAACGTCGCGCCCGGCATGCCGTGGCGCTTCATTCCCCTGCAACGCAAGATCGTGACCCATCTCGGCGAGCAGACGCCCGTCTTCTTCGAGGCGCAGAACATTTCCGACCGCCCGATCGTCGGCCACGCCACCTTCAACGTGACCCCCAGCAAGGCCGGCATCTATTTCAAGAAGATCGAGTGCTTCTGCTTCACCGAGGAGCGGCTCGATCCGCACCAGACCGTGCAGATGCCGGTGGTGTTCTTCGTCGATCCCAAGATCGCGACCGACCCGGACGCGCGCGACGTGGACCAGATCACGCTGTCCTACACGTTCTTTCCCTCGGCGCGCCCGAAGGGGGCGGAGGATCTCTCGCGCTTCACCACCGGCCCGGCCAATCCCGAGCTCGGCGGGCGGCTCTTTGCGCAGAATTGCAGCGCCTGCCACGAGCTCGACCGCGCCAAGGTCGGCCCGCCGCTGGCCAGCGTCATCGGGCGCACCGCCGGCACGGTGCCGGGCTACCCGTATTCGCCGGCGCTGGCCCGGTCCGGCATCGTCTGGACGCCGGCGACGCTGGAGAAATGGCTCGCCGGCCCGCAGGCGGATGTGCCCGGCGCATTGATGCCCATGGCCATCGCCAACCCGGTCGAGCGCCGCGACATCATCGCCTATCTGCAATCCCTGCCGCGGACGAGCAGCGCCGCGGCCCCCGAGGCCAAGCCCCCCGGCTAATGTTCCGCGGCTAGCGCCCGACAGCGTAGCCCTGCATGCCGCGTGGATTGGCGCCGGCGAAGATCTGCCCGTCCGGCTCCCGCCGCGCCGCCGAAAGCCGGCCCTCGCTCCACGGCTCGCCCATTTCGGCGAGATGCCCGCGGGCTTTCAGCTCCTCCAGGACGCCTGCCTCGTAGCGCCCCTCGATCACCACTTTTCCCGGCCGGGCGACGCGCGGCCAGAAACTGCTCGGCCAATGCTCCGTGTGAAAACTCGGCGCGTCGATCGCCTGCTGGATGGTCATGTTATGGTGAAGCATGCGCAGCAGCATCACCGGCTGCCACTGGTCCTGCTGCTCGCCGCCCGGTGTGCCGAAGCTCATCCATGCGGTGCCGTCGCGCAGCACCATGCTGGGCGAGAGCGTGGTGCGCGGCCGTTTGCGAGGCGCAACACTGTTCGGGTGGCCGGGCCTGGTCCAGAACATCTGCCCGCGCGTGCTGATGCAGAAGCCCAGCTCCGGCACCACGGGTGAGGATTGCAGCCACCCGCCCGAGGGCGTGGCGCTCACCATGTTGCCCCAGCGGTCGATGACATCGACATGGCAGGTATCGCCACCCACCGCGCCGAGGCGCGCCACCGTCGGCTCGTCAGTGCCCGGCGCCCGCGCGAACAGCGATGTGCGCGCCGCCGCGTCGTGATCCACTTGCGGATCGTAGCCGGGGATCTTCCCGGGCCGCAGCTCCAGGCTCGCCCGCTCGCCGACCAGCCTGCTGCGGGCGGCATTGTACTCCGCCGACAACAGCTCGCCGAGCGGCACCTGTGCGAAGTCCGGGTCGCCGTAATAGGCCTCGCGATCGGCAAAGGCGAGCTTGGCGCATTCCACCACCGTGTGGACGAAATCCGGCCCCAGCGGATCCATCGCTGCGATGTCGAAATGCCGCAGCAGCGCCAGTTGCTGGAGAAAGCTCGGCCCCTGGCTCCACGGCCCGCATTTCAGCAAGGTGTGGCCATGATAATCCTGGCTCACCGGGTCCTCCACGGGGGCGGCCCAGCGCGCCATGTCGTCGGCCGTCAGCAGGCCGCGATGCCGCCGTCCGGAGGCGTCCAGCACCTCATCGCCGGCGTAGAAACGCCCGATCGCCTCGGCGACGAAGCCGCGATACCAGGCATTGCGGGCCGCATCGATGCGCCGCTCCCGCGTCTCGCCCGCGGCCTCGCGCAGCACGCGCTCCCAGGTATCGGCCAGGGCCGGACGGGCGAACAGCCGGCCCGGCTCGGGCACCTTGCCGCCCGGCAGGAACACCGCCGCAGAGCTATGCCACTCCTCCTCGAAAAGCGGGCGCACCGTCTCGATGGTCGCCGGAACGCGCGGCACGAGATGGATGCCGTGGCGGGCATAGCCGATCGCGAAGCCCAGCACATCGGCGATCTCCCACGTGCCCCAGTCGCGCAGCATGGTCGCCCACGCATCGAAGGCGCCCGGCACCACCGCCGGCAGCAGCCCGGTGCCCGGCACCAGATCGAGCCCCAGTGCCGCGAACCGCTCCGGCGTGGCTGCATCCGGCGAGACGCCCTGGCCGCAGATGACGTGCTGGGTGCCGGCGCGGGCATCGTTGATGATGATCGGCGCATCGCCGCCCGGCCCGTTCAGATGGGGCTCGGCCACCTGAAGGGTGAACCCCGCCGCCGCTGCCGCATCGAAGGCATTGCCGCCGCGCTCCAGCACCGCCATGCCGACCTGGCTGGCGATCCAATGCGTCGTCGCAACAACGCCGAACGTGCCGGCGATCTCGGGCCGCGTGGTGAACATTTCTGCCGTCCCATCTTGCTTCGCGATGAAATCTAGCGCCAATGCCGGGGAGTGCAAAACCGGAGCGCCGCATGCTGATTCTGGTGGTGGGCCCCTCTGGCGCCGGCAAGGACACGCTGCTCGACGGCGCCCGCCGCGCTCTCGCGCAGGATCCGCGCTTCCGTTTCGTGCGCCGTGACATCACCCGCCCGGTCGAGGCCGGCGGCGAGGACCACAACGCCATCACGCCCGCGGGCTTCGCCGCCCGCCGCGCGGCCGGCGCCTATGCCCTGAGCTGGCAGGCGCACGGCCTCGGCTACGGCATTCCCGCCGACATCGCAACCGACCTTGCCGCCGGCCGGGTCGTCATCGCGAACGGCTCGCGCACGATCCTCGCCGAGGCCGCCGGGCGCTTCCCGCTGCGTGTGCTGCACATCACCGCGACACCCGCCATCCTCGCCCGGCGCCTCGCCGCCCGCGGCCGCGAGAGTGCCGCCGACATCACCGAGCGCCTTGCCCGCCAGGTGGCGCTGCCGGCGGGGCTGGATGTCGCAACGATCCTGAACGATGGCTCGGTGGAGCAGGGCGTGGCCCAGCTGCTCGCTGAGCTCACCCGCGCAGCGGAACCCGCGCGGCCAGCCTGAACGGGGCACCAGGCGCTGATTCGGAAAAGACGCAGATATCGCGCACGCGGCGCGGCAGATCGAGGCAGTCGGCGAAAAATGCCGTCGCCGCCGGCCGGTAGATCGCATCCTCCCCGCTATCGAGCCGCCTTGTCAGCGTCATGTGAAAGAACCCGGTGGAAAACACGTACGGATAACCCCAGCGCCGCAGCATCTCCTCCTGCGCCGGCGCCAGAGAGCCGGCGCCCCGCCGCCGCAACTCCGCCGCGTCCGGCGGCGCGCGGAGATGATCCGCGCCGGCGACGCAGGCATCCGAAAGGGCCTGCAGCGCCGGGCTCTCCAGGCTCTCACGCAGGGCGAGGAAGCCATGCACGGCCTGCACGCCGAGGGGCGGCAGGTCGAACGCGGCGATCCCGCGGGCGATCGCTTCGGCCGCGGCCATCACATCCGTCCAGCCATAGCCA